>JAFDCW010001092.1 GCA_019312705.1 Deltaproteobacteria bacterium | reverse complement strand
GTCGCGGTCGAGCTCATCTGCCAGGCCGCCCACGGCCTGCACGACGCCCACGAAGCGAAGACACCCATCGGCCAGCCCCTCGAGATCGTTCACCGCGACGTCTCCCCGCAGAACGTGCTCGTAGGCGTCGATGGCCGGGTGCGCCTCACGGACTTCGGCGTGGCGCGGGCGGTGCAGCGCATGACCGAAACCATCGCCGGGCGAGTGAAGGGCAAGTTCGCCTACATGGCGCCGGAGCAGCTCACGGCGCAGAAGATCGACCGGCGCGCTGACGTATTCAGCCTCGGCGTCGTCGCGTGGGAGTTCTTCACCGGAACGCGGCTCTTCCTCGGTGAACACCCGGCCGAGACCATGGACCGGGTGCGCAACATGCCCATCCTCGCGGTGAACGAGGTTCGTACGGATGTGCCGCCGATGATCGCGGAGGTGATCGCGTGGGCCCTCGAGCGCGACCCCAACGAGCGATGTCCGAGCGCCCGCGAGTTCGAGATCAATCTGCGCCAGGCGGCCCAGAAGTCTGGTGTCGAGTCGGACCGAGACGGGGTCGTGCGCTTCGTCCAGGGCGCGGGGGGCGCGTCCCTCGACAAGATGCGCAACAACATCAAGGTCGCCCTCACGGATCGGCCCGGGGACGCCATCGAGGGCGGCCTCGACCAACCCCTGGAGTACGGTCTCACCCCGAGCGGCATCCAGCCTTCGAGCGGTGGCGCGGCCGATACCCACGACACCGCACCGACGACGGGCGGGCAGGGAACCAAGAGCCGCGGCCCCCTCCTCATCGGGCTCATGGGGGCGGCGGTGATCGCCCTTGGCGGTGTCATCGGGATCGTCGTCGCCCTGTCCGGCGACGAAGTGGTAGAGCCCGTAGTGACCGAGCTGGCCAACCCGGGCGTCGCGACCCCCCCGGCGGTGCCCGACCCCGTCGCCGCCGAGACGGTCACCGAAGACGAAGCCGAAGGGCAGGCCCTCGACCCCGAAGCTGCGATCGAAGAGGACAGCGCTCCTGTGGCGGACGAACCCGCCGCGACCCCGCGCACGGCCGCGCGCCGCCGGGCCGATCGGCGTCGCCGCAACATGCGGCAGGTGGCGGCGGCTCCCGTCGAGCCCACCGCCGCGGTGACACCTCCCGCGATGGTCACCGCCATGACGACCACGACGACCACGACGATGACTACCCCTCCGCCGACGATGACGACGCGCCCGCGAATGGACCGAGGCCTGGTTGGGCTGGACGCCTTCGACCAGGGCTTGAATATGCGTTGAGCTACGGCCGCGGGCCTCGACTCGGCCCGTCGCCGTGTTGCGCGTCATGACCCGCCTGCCGTTTGACCTCAGCGGACCGCGGATACGATACCCGCGAGGAAGAAACCGCGGAGGGCGATGCGGCCGAGGATGAAGAGTTGCCCGATGACCACGGCCAGGCCCATCGATAGGTGGGTGACGGCCGCGAGGCCGAGGGCCGCGAGGGAGAGCGCGGCGCCGGCGTAGAGCACGTAACGCAAGACGGCTCGGGCTCCGAGGTGCGAGCGCGCCGAGATGACCGCGGCGATGGGAGAGTCGGCGCTCCCGGCGATCCTCGCTCGGGCGAGGTCGTGCCAGGTGGCCCAGACGGCCATCGCGACGATGCCCGGCAGGGCGCACAGGATGACGACGAGATCGTGGGTCGGGGCCGAGGCGTCGGCGAGGGCGTGACTCGCTGCCCACGGGATCAGCCCCCCGATGGTGAGGCTGAGGCCGAGGGCGGGGCTGAGGCCGAGGGTGACCAGGAGCGCCGACGGGTAGCGGCGCACCGCTCTTTCGATCGCCGCCGAGAGTCGGGCGGGGGTGCCGAGGGAGTAGAGCCACGCGACGTTCAGCAGCGGCGAGAGGATGAAGAGCGTGGCGACGACCGCCGCGGCGGCGATGAGCGCGCTTGCGATGCCGGTCCCTCCATCTCCGGCGTCGAGGTGAAGCCGCCCCGCTGCATCGGTGAATACCCGGCGGGAGAGGGCTGCCGCCGACGCGAGGGAAGGCCCGAACGCGCCGAGGCTCGAGGCGCCCCAGATCAAGAGCATCACGGCGGCGCTATTTTGTACCTGCGTTTTCGCGCTCATGCGGCGGCGCCTACGGTGACGAGGGTGAGCAGGTGCAGGAGCCAGCCGAAGGGAGACCGGCTCTTGGTCTCTGGTGACTTGCCAACCCGACGATCACGAACGGTAGCGTCGAGGAGGTCGTGCCCGTCGGGGTCGAGGCGGGCGCCGATGACCTCCTGGGGGCTCTCGTGAGTGACAGCGAGGGCCTCCCCGGCGGAGGCGGGGAAGGGCAGACGCGCGCGTTGCCCGTCTGCGTAGGTGAGCTCGACCCAGGTCGGCAGCATGATTCCGCCGCGGCGCAGGGCCAGGATGT
>JAFDCW010000384.1 GCA_019312705.1 Deltaproteobacteria bacterium | reverse complement strand
CATCGACATCGGCACGCTGTGGGCGGTGAAAACGAGGCGGGCGTGATCCCGGAGCCCCTCGGGGAGCTCCCCGTAGGCCGCCATCACGCGCGCCGCGTTGGCCTCGATGAAGCCCGGGTGGTCGTAGAACTTGCGGAGCAGGTGCACCTCCGGCGCCCCTTCACCAACCTCGGCCCGGGCCTTCTTGACGTCCTCCTGGTATTGCCGGCATCCCGAATACGAGCCGTAGGCGCTGGTCACGAAACCGAGGGCCTTCTTCACGCCCGCCGCTTTCATCTCTCGAAGAGTATCGACCAGAAAAGGCCCCCAATTGCGGTTGCCCCAGTAGAGGGGCAACGGAGGCCCGTCGGCGCCGTGCTCTTGGTGCTCTTGGAGCTCCGCCCCCACGGCGGCGAGCAGCTCCCGACACTGGTCGTTGATCGGGCTCTTGCCGCCGAACTGCTGGTAGTGCCCGGCGACCGTGAGCAGCCGCTCCCGAGGGATGCTGCGGCCGCGGGTCACGTTCTCGAGGAACGGCATCACGTCGTCAGGCCCCTCGGGCCCGCCGAAGGAGAGCAGCAAGAACGCGTCGTAGTCGGTCATCGAGCCGATCTATGTCCCGCGGTGCCCGAGCAACGCAAGGCGCGAGGAGCAGCCGGGGACTGGCCCAGCCCCCTCACAGGTCGGCGGCGACGCAGACCTGGTTGCGGCCGCCGTGTTTCGCAGCGTAGAGGGCTCAAGCGGTCGGCGAGCAGCTGGGCCCCTTCGGTGTCGGTCTCTTCACAAAGGATGCAGAACTCTTCACCGCCAAAGCGGGCCACGATGTCGGTCTCGCGCTTCATGCGCCGGAGGATCGCCCCGAGCTCCTTGAGCACCACGTCGCCGGTGGCGTGGCCGTACGTGTCGTTGACCGCCTTGAAGTGGTCGATATCGGTCACCAGGAGCGAGAGCTTGCGGTCGAAGCGCTCGGCGCTCTTGATCTTGGATTCGAGCTCTTCGAGGAAGACCCGCTTGTTGAAGCAACCGGTGAGGCCATCGATGGACGCCATCTCCTCGAGGCGGCGGACCGCGGTCGCGTTCGAGAGGGCGACAGCGACGTGGTTGGCGAGGACCTGCAGCGTCGGCCGGACCTGAGAACCAAAGGCATCCCTTCGGCGGGCGGCCAGGGCGATGGTGCCGATGGCGTGTTCACGAACCACGAGAGGCATGATCAGCAGGGAGGCCATGCCCTTGAGGTTCTTTCGCTTGGTGAAGACCACCTGCTGGCGTGGGTCGAACTCTCCCTTGTAGGGGAGGTAGTGACGGTTCTTCACCGCCATCGCCGTCAGCGAGGTGTTGTCGCGGAAGACCAGCTTGGCAAAGTCCTCGGCTCCGACGCCGGCGGCGCGACGAACCGAATGGCGGCGCTTCTCCTCGTCGTAGAAGGTCACCGCCGCAAAATCGTGCGGCACGATCTCCTGAGCCGCGGCGAGGCCCGCGTCGAGGACCTGGTCTTCGGTGAGGGCCGCCCCGAGCTGCTGCGACGCGGCGTAGAGCACGGTTTGCTCCCGCTTGCTTCGCTCGAGCTGGACGAAGACCCGCTCGTTCTCGACGATGCGTAGAATCTGAATCGCCGTGCTCTCGAGAGCTTGCTCCTCACGGGCGGTGAAGGGGCGGTCGACGAGGCGATCACAGGCCAGCACGCCACGGAATTTGCCGTCATCGAGGACCGGTACGCCGACGAAGGCGCGCACCGAAGCGGGGTCCCGATAGTAGCAGAGGCCTTTGTAGCCCGGCCGCATGTTCTCGAGGTTCATCGTGAGTCGTCGGCTGGCGACGGCGCCGACGGCCCCCTCTCCGATGGCGAATGGCCCTTCGGCGATGTGGTCCGAGTCCGTGGCCAGCTCCACGATCGAGAGTTCGGCGTCGTCCTCGTCGGCGAAGAGCAGCACCGCCGTATGCAGTTCGAGGGTTTGGCGGAGCATGTCGAGGTGGTGAAAGAGGCTGTTGTGCACCTGCTCCATGCTCGACCGGAGGAGCCGTTCCTCGTCACCGGCGCCAGACGCGGTGGGGGCGCTCACCAGTCGAAAGAGCCGCGCGTCGTCACGGACCTTCTCGCGCTCGTCATCGAGCTCGCGGCGGGAGCGCTCCCGGACCCGGGCGATCTCGGCCCGAGTGAAGACCAAGTTGAGGATTCCGAAAAAGGCGATGAAGGCCGCATGCACGGCAAAGGGCGAGACGTCGGACCGGTCCTCGGTGATGAACCAGAGACCGGCCTCGAAGACGGCTGCGGCGAGGACCAAGAGGGTGCCTACGGGGCGCTGCGCGAACGACGCGACGAAGGCGACGAGGATGTAGACGAGGGGGTAGAGGTCGCTCTCGAGGCCGCCGCCGATCTGCACGACGGCGTGGGCCGCGGTCAGGAGCAAGAGGCCGAGTTCGAGGTCGAGGGCCACGTTGACCGACGCCGACTCTTCGAGGCGAAAACGCGCCGTGGCCCGAGTCGCGAAGATGGCGATGAAGGCCGCGCCGACGAGGCCGTGTTCGAGGCCGAGACCTTCGAAGGGAACCTGGAAGACCCCGAGCAGATCGAGCACCGCGAAGGCCGCTGCCGCGACAAATCCAAACGACGCACGGGCGGTGCGGCGGACTGTCAGTGCGGCGTGGACCAAGGACGACATGGATACCCTGTCCGGTGGTACTTCGCCGCGGCGCACTCTGCCAAGAAAGAGGCGAGTGAGTCAGCCTCGGTCTTCGGAAACGGCCAGCAAATCCAGATATCGACGCACGATCACGACGGCCACCACGAGCCACCCGGCGATCAGGGCCAGAACCGCGTAGAGCACCGAGGGGCCGCCAAACCCGTTGGCGACGAGCAGACCCAGGCCGATGGCGGCGCCACCCTTGGCCACCCGATAGGTGAGCATGTCGATCATCGCCTTGCCGCGCGTCTTTTCCTCGTAGCTGAGGGGGATGTAGAGCATCTCCTTCGCGGCGCGGAAGAGGCTGTAGTCGAAGGCCTTGCTCGCGACTCGGGCCGCGGTGATGACGGCCGCCCGGGGGTCGAAGAGGGACGCCAACACCGCGAGGGAGAGCATCGATGGGATGGCGAGCATGGTCCCGTAGATGCCGAGGGCTTTGAGAATCCACGAGGTGGTGAGCTGCAGAACCAGAGAGGTCCCGTCGATCATCATGTAGACCTGGGAAAAAGCCACTGTGCGCTCGTCGGCGTCGGGGTGTGCCGACTTCATGACGTCGTAGAAGTGGAACTCGATTAGGGTGATGGAGACCTGGGTGAGCAGGATGAGGACGAGCATCCAACCCAGGTAGCGGGACGCCTGAAGGATTCGAATGCCGCCGGAGTACCCCGCGTTGCTTCGGGGGCGCCCCTCGGGAGCCGGCGACACACCGGGGCGGGCCCGGCGAAACGCTTCGACGCCGAGGGCCAAGACCGTGAGGGGCCCGAGGGCGAGCCAAAGCGCGGTGCCCGCCCCAAAAGCGGCCGTCGCCTGGCCGGCGGCGAAGTGGCCGGCCATCCCGCCGACGGATCCCGCCGCACAGAAGAGCCCATAGGCCCGACGGGCCGACCCGGTCTTGAAGGTCGAGTTGGCGAGGGTCCAGATGATCTCGAGGAGCACGACGACGTGTACGTCCTTCCAGACATAGACGGCGTACCAGGCGTTTTCGACGTCAGCCGTGACCAGCAGCAGCACGACGCCTAGCAAGACGGCGAAAATGCCAGCCGAAGCGGAGAAGGCGGTGAGAAGGGACCGGCCATGGGAAGCTCGGTTGTAGACGAAGACCGTGAGCACGCTCGCGACGGCCACCAGGGCCCAGGCCCAGGGCAAGCCCCCGGACCCGTGGGCTTCCATGAAGAGGGAGTCGATCGGAGACCGGGCGAGGCCGTACGAAAAGAGCGCCAAGAACGCCAGGCCGGAGACGCCCGCGAAGGCCTTGGGGGAGGGACCCATGACGGTGCAGGTGCGGTGTCTAGATACGGCGCTTCGAGGTCCCGGCGCTGGGCTTCGCAGTGCTCGGCGCGGCCTTCGACGCACCGGTGCCGGCCTTCGAAGTGCTCGAGCCGGGCTTCGATGCGGCCGCAGCGGCCTTCGTAGAAGCCTTCACGGCGGCCCTGGTGGCGGTCTTGGGTGAAGCGCCGTTGGTTGCCGCGGGGGTCGCCTTGGGGTCGACGGCCCGCGCGATGGTGGACGCCTTTTCGACCCGGGGGTGGCTCGCGCCGGTCTTGGGGCCCCACCCCGCACCGTTCTTCGGTGCCGGTTTGTTGTCGTCCATGGGCGCCGGAGCGAAGCGCTCTGCCTTCACCTCCGCCGCAAGCCCGGTCGCGAGGGCGAGCTCCCGAAGAAACTTGCGCCGAGCTCGGGTCCGCCCCCGGGGGCTCTTGGTGCGCTCGGAGTATGGCAACCTCGCCCCGGCCATGCTGCCGTGACCTCCGGCGCCGCCGGCGGGGTACTTTTTGATGACCTCTCGGACCAGCTTGCCCGCCGAGTAGCGTCGATCGCCGACGCGAAGCGACGCGTAGATCTCTTGTTTGTAGTCACCGACGACGATCGCCCAGCGAATGCCCTCGGCGCTCACGAGCTTGTCGGCGACCTCGGGCACGAGGTCGGGCACGTAAACCCGGCCGAGGTCACAAACGGCAACGCTCTCGTAGACCTTCGCTCGCTCGATCGCCTTGCCGAGGACCGTGAAGTAGGCCCGTGGCAGGGGCGGGTGTTCGATCGCCGAGACGGCCGGCATGTCGGTCCGCGGCACCAGATGGCTGTAGGCCCAGAGGTCGTCGTCGGAGACCTCCCGGCCGAGATCGCGCGTGTCGCTCTTGATCCCGTAGAAGAGCGCCGTGGCGAGTTCGCGGTCCGGCTCGACTCCGGCGGCGTGAAGATAGCGGGTGAGCAGGGTGGAGGTTGCCCCGAAATCGCCCCCCACGTCGGCGAACGCTGCCTCTTTCGACAGGGGCCGGGTCGGGTGATGATCGATGCAGATCATCTTCTTGCCGGCTGTTCGCTCCGGGGTCAGGCCGTGATTGGTCACCTCGGGCTGGGTATCGAGCAGACCCACGACATCGAAGTCGTCAAAACACACCCGGTGGATGGGCACCAGCGGGAGCTTCAGCATGCGAACCATCGTTCGGTTCTCGGCGCGACCGAGGACCCCCCCGAAGGTCAGGGTGAAGCTACAGCCTCGCTTCGCCTCGAGCAGACGGCCGAGGGCATAGGCCGACGCGATGGAGTCCGGGTCCGGGTTGTCGTGTGTGCACACGAGGACCCGTTCTCCAGGTTCCACGACATCGAGCAGGATTTTCACCCGCTCCTCGATGGTCAGCGTTTGATCTAGCTCCGGCATGAGCTCCGTTCGGCCGCGACCGAGCGCCGACCATCCTCCGCGATCGGGAACATTGTCAATAGTCCGAGTAAACGCAACCGGCACCCCGCCGCTATCAATCTCGGGTTGGGACGCCCGCAATTATTCAGCAAACTGGAAAACAAGCTCTCCCTCTCGGACCATTCCAAAGTCGTCCCGAGCGATGCGCTCGATCGCGAGGGGGTCGTGGCGGAGGGCTTCCACCTGCCTCGAGAGGTCGACCACCTCACGCTGGACCCGCTCATTCTCGGACTCCACCTGGCGCAGCTCGCTGGCGAGGACCCGGTACCGGGGCAGGCCGTGATCGTCGAGCAGGTGCAAGGGCACCGCAACGATCGCGAGTACGAGGAGACCAAAGGGCAGGAGCCAAGCGAGGACACTGGTGACGCGTTGCATCGGCCCCCGAAGAGTCGTCCCACGCCCTCGGGAGGGCAAGAAAACTAGCAAACCGGGCTATGCCCGCAAAGGCGTCAGTGCTCGAACTTGCTCTCGCCGTGGAAGGCTTCGAAGAGCTCTGGCCCCTCGTAGCCGGAGGTGAGGCTCTCGAGCTTGTTCCGCACCGAGGTGAGGTCGTCGAGCTTCATCTGAATCTCGTCGAGCTTCGCCTTGATCTGGTCCCGCGCCTGGCCGGTCGTTTCGCCTCGGTCGGCGTCCCGGCGGAGGGTCAGGA
>JAFDCW010000020.1 GCA_019312705.1 Deltaproteobacteria bacterium | reverse complement strand
AGCTCGGTCATCGTCACTGGGTGACGTCGCAGGCGACAAGTGTGTGATGCAGAGTCACGGGAGGGAGCCGTGGAACGAGCGAGAAACCTTCCGTGGCTCTGGATCACGCACTAGCAGTGCGACTGGAGCCAGCAGCCAGGCGTAGTACCGGAAACTCATTGCGGCGGAGCCTATCAGACCTCCGCCCGAGTATGTTCATGCACCAGCGGTGCGTCGCTGCTGTATCATGACGCCATGATGCACCGCTCGATTCTCTTCGCCTTTTCGGTTGTTGCCGCCGGTGCGATTGCGCTGGCGGTCCCATCACCATCTGAGGCGTATACCTGCGCGTTCTCTGAGTGTGTCGCGCGATGCGCGCCGGTCACCTATTCGATCGGCGCGATCCCGGCGAGCC
This sequence comes from Deltaproteobacteria bacterium, assembly GCA_019312705.1. The sequence continues at coordinate 14,791 of JAFDCW010000020.1, read as the reverse complement.
TGAACGAGCTCGACACGGTGTCGGACATTCGAGACGCGGTCGACGCGTGGGGTGTGCCGGAGTGCTCGGAAGCCAACGCGACATATGACGGACGCACGGCGAGCGGCGCCGGCCTCGACGGGGTGAGCGTGATCACCTTCGTGGAGTCGGGGTGGGCGTATCCGTCGGACGTAGCCGCTGTGTCAGCGCCGGTCAGGGATCCAGGGGGATGCATTTCTGAGGCGGATATCGAATTCAATGCAGAGGACTTCACTTGGAGCAATACGATGCCGACGAGCGGCACGACCGCAAACGTGTTTGCGTTTGCCCTTCGCGGCGGCGGCATCTTCTTCGGCCTCGGGTCATCGGATGACATGAGTGCGGTGTTGCACGTGTCGAACTTCGGCGCGCTGTCTGAGCTTGCCGCCGACGACGAAGCGGGCATCTGTGCACTCTATCCGGCCGCGGGGTGCAGCGGCCCCGGTGACTGCTCTGCTGGGGAGAGCTGCGTCGACGGGGAATGTACGCCGGACACGACTCGCGATGCCGGGACGCCCGACGCCGCGGCCCCCGACGCCGGCCCCGCCGACACCGGCTCCGCCGACTCGGCATCAGGCGTCGACTCCAGCACCGGAGGCAGCGACGGCGGCGGCTGCTCCGTAAACACCGCACCCAACATCGGCAGTGCCTGGCCCCTGGGGTTCTTCATCGCTCTCGCCTTCGCTCGCCGCCGTCCCTAGGGGTTCTGCCGACGATCTCGAAGGGCAACGCTTCACACCCGGGGGTCGACTCAGAACGCCCCACACCGGCATGCGCACGTCCTATTTGAGTGATAGTGACGAGCCGTGGTGCTGGCGATGACAGGAAAGGCGGCGTGCGGGCGATGAAGAAGATGTCGCTCTCCGTCGGCCTCGACGAAATCGATGATCTCGCGAAGATCCGTCGGCGGGTTGCGAAGAAGCTCGGCGAATCGCCCGAGTCTCTGCCCCCGATCGTCATCCGCAAGAAGTCGATCGACGCCCGCGGTCGTCGCGTACGCTTCCAGGTTTCGGTCGAGATAGACCCCAGCCCAGAGCCGGAGTTCGGGCTGCCCCATCCCCAGGAGGTTCGTGGCGAACCTCCGGTGGTGATCATCGGTGCCGGACCGGCGGGCCTCTTCTGCGCCTATCAGCTCGCCAGGCGCGGCATCGCGTCCGTAATCGTGGAGCGCGGCAAGAAGGTCCAGCCCCGGCGGAAGGACCTGCGCCTTCTCAACCAGGAAGGGCAGGTCCCGGCCGACAGCAACTACTGCTTTGGCGAAGGAGGCGCCGGGACCTACAGCGACGGGAAGCTCTACACCCGGAGCGACAAGCAGGGGAAGCGCCGGGACGTGCTGGAGGTCCTCGCGCTGCACGGTGCCCCAAAACAAATCCTCGTCGACGCGCGGCCCCACATCGGCAGCAACAAGCTGCCCAAGGTCATCACCGGCCTTCGTGAGCGCCTCGAGGGCGTCGGGGTTCAGTTCTACTTCGAGTCGCGGGTGACGGGCCTGGTGAAGAAGAGCGGGCGTGTCTCTGGAGTCGAACTGCTGAACGGGGATCGCATCGAGGCCAAAGCGGTGGTCGTCGCCACGGGGCACTCGGCCAGAGACGTCTTCGAACTGCTGGCGACTGAGGGCGTGGCCCTCGAGGCAAAACCCTTCGCCCTCGGCGTGCGCATCGAGCACCCGCAGGAGCAGATTGACCAACTGCAATACGGGCGCAGCGCCAAGCATCCGAATCTCCCCCCGGCCTACTACAGCCTCGCGTCGACCCACGGGCGCCACGGTGTCTACTCCTTCTGCATGTGCCCCGGGGGCTGGGTCGTTCCGGCGTCTACCGAACAGGGCGGCCTGGTCGTCAACGGCATGAGCCTGTCGAAGCGCGGGTCGCCCTACGCGAACTCCGGCCTGGTCGTCAGCGTCTCCCCCGAAGACTGGGAACCCGCGGGTTTCTCCGGTCCCCTCGCTGGCGTAGACCTCCAACGGCGCATCGAAGAGCAGGCGGCCACCGCCGGGGGTGGCCACCTGGTTGCGCCCGCGACGCGCGTCACCGACTTGCTCGAAAAGCGGGGCTCGAGCCACGTGCCGGAGAGCAGCTACATCCCGGGGTTGCATGCGACGAACATCGCGGAGGTCGTGGATGCGGCGGGGATCCCGTTCAGCGAACGGCTGCGACGAGGCCTCCAGGATTTCAATAAGAAGATGCCGGGCTACATCAGCGACCAGGCCGTGCTCATCGGCGTGGAGTCCCGGAGTAGCTCCCCGGTGCGAATCCCCCGTGAGGACGAGACCCTCGAGTCACCGAGCTTGCCGGGCCTCTATCCGTGCGGAGAAGGGGCCGGATACGCAGGCGGTATCGTGAGCGCTGCCCTCGACGGAATGCGCGTGGCCGAGGCCATCGAGCGAGCAGAGGACCTCTCGTGAGTCGCCTCCGCCCCATGGCCTCCTCGGCATGCAACGCACCGCTCCGCCACGCCGCGACCTTGGGCGAGGGAGAGAAGATTCGCCTCGATACGAGGCACGTCCAAGGCCTCGGCGCCCGCGGCATCAAGGTCAAGGAAGCCTTCACCATCATCGACGAGGCCGGAGACTTCTTCCGGGCCTCCCTCACCGAAATGAACAAGCGCGGGGGCGCGGCGCTCGTCTACGAGAAGATGCTCGGCTCCACCGAGTCGCCGGCGAGGATCACCCTCCTTTGCGCGGTCTTGGCGAGGCAACGCATGATGGGCGTCGTCCAGAAGGCCACCGAGCTTGGTGTGATGCGCATCGTTCCGGTGCTCTCGGAACGCTCCATTCAGCGCGAGGGGCTCGACCACGAGAAGGCCGGCGCATGGCCCAAGCAGGCTCTGCGAGCGGCCCGGCAATGCCGGCGCGCCAGCCTCCCCGAGGTGCGTGAGGCCATCGAGCTCGAGGCCATCCTCGAGGACCCTTGTTTCACCGGTGCGGACCTTTGCGTTTACCTCGACGACCGCACCACGAGGCGCAACGCCTTGGCTGGCGCCGTGCCGGGGCCTGACCGCCCCGAGAGCGAGATCGTATTCGCGGTGGGTCCGGAGGGCGGCTGGACCGACGACGAGCGAGGGCTCCTCGAGGACCGAGGCGCCGCCCCTCTCCGGCTTGGTGGCCGGGTCCTACGGGCGGAGACGGCGGTGTGGGTAGGGCTCACGCTGCTGCAACACGCCTACGGCGATATGTGAGGGAATCCGCATGCTTCGGGTTCCGAGAGCCACGAAGGTCAATCTCGCGTCCCCAACTCCCGCTCGCAGCGATATGCTGTGGAGTGGGCTCGAATACGTGGTCGAGGGTTGGTCTGGTCGTGGCGCTCTGCGCGATGAGCGGATGCGGGTTGGTCCTCGACGTCGACCCGGTGCGCACAGCATCCGACGCGGGAGCACCTGCGATGGATGGGGCGGCCGACACGGGCATGGACAGCATGGTGCCCTGGGTCGACGCCGCGTCTGACGGCGCCGTCGACCTGGATTCGGGCGTGCTACCCCCGCCTCCTCCCTGCGGTGGGCCGAGCACCATCCACGACGACTTCGGGGCGGCCGCTACGAGCGACCATTGGTACGCCTGGGGCGCCGGGTCCGGAGTCCTCGAGCAACGAGGCGGCGCTGTGCATTTCACCCCCATACCCGACGCGGGCATGGGCTACTCGTCGCGGCCCGCCGTGAACTTCCACGAGGATCGCCTCACCACCGAGATGACCTTTAATGGTGTCGACTCCAGCCAAGTGAGCGCCTCGATGGTGCTTCGGCGCGACGAAGGCAACCTGCTGGGCTTCCACTACCAAAGCGGGATGCTCTACTTCCAAACATACGTTGGAGGAAGCGACACGGTCGGTACACCGATCCCCTACGATCCGGTGGCCCACCGCTGGTGGCAACTCCGCGAAGAGGCGGGCACCGTCTACTGGGAAACGTCAGCCGATGGCCTGAGCTGGACGCCCCAGCACAGCATCGGAACTCCGGCCTTCGCCGACGTGGTCTGGATTGACTTGTTGGCTTGGAACTCCGGGACGACCGGGGGCGAGGTGGCTTTTCACCACGTCAACGGCGACCCGATGCACCCCGAGACCGGGTTTTGTCCCGTCAGCTCGTTCACGGACGACTTCGAAGACACGACCGTGGCGCCTCAATGGATTGGTGATTCGGAGCCGGGATGTCTACTAGTCGAAAACGGCGGTCATGCGCGTTTTGGGATCCCCGTGGGGCTCGCGAGCGTGCGCTGTGCCTACGCCACGGCGACCGTCTACGACGCAGACGCGCAAGCGATCACCCTGGTCCTCAGCCCCGGGGACCTCGTGCTCCCCACCAACTCCGGCTTCTCCTTCTACGTATCCTCCCCCAGAGATCAGTACGCGGGTTTCGACATCAGCGACGGCTACTTGTCCGCGTGGGACGACAGCACGGGGTCCGGCGATTCCATAGCCCACGACGCCGACACTACGCACCTCCGGATATTGATTGGCGGCGGTATTTCGCGCTTCCTCGCCTCCTCCGACGGCACGACGTTCAACCCGGTCGGCGAATTCGCGAGCACCTTCGATGTCTCGCGAACCCGAGTCGAGTTCGGGCTCTACGCCGAAGCGGGGATAGCCTTCGCCGCCAGCGCTAGCGTCGGGCACTACAACCCCTAGGTCCAAGCGCCGTCTGGTCCCCGTGCCCAGCGCCGGGTCGGCGCCGTCAGCGTCGGCGTCGGCGCAGCCAGATGCCGATGTAGAGCGCGAGCCCAGCCATGTGCAGGGGCATCCCGTCGCCGCTCGCGGTTGCATCGCAGGTACACCCGCCAGCCCCGCGGAAGCTGCCTTGGGGGCCGCCGCCGTCTGGAAGCAAAGGCCCTGGGGGTGGTTCGCTGCCCGTGTCCCCGAGCGTGCCGCCGTCCAGGCTGCCGTCCGTGCCTGCATCTACGACCGGGTCACCCGAGAGTATTTCCAGCTCGCACGCGTTGTTCGAGAGGTCGAAGTCCCGCACGTGGCCGCTTCCAAATACCTGGAGCCGAGCGGACGCTGCGAACGTCGACGGGTAGGTGAGCCCGATGGTCAGGTCCGCGGACTCCCCCGCTCCGAGAGGTGGGGACCGGAGTTCGCAGAAGAAGAATTGGTCCCTGTCGTCCGGAACGCAGTCGAAATCGCCGGACGTCGTGACCACGACCGACGGGGGGGGGCGAAAGACGATCTGGGGGTCTGGGGCGTCGACCGTATCCGATGGATTGTGCAGGGTGAACGTGTAGTCCACGCGTGTGCCGGGCGTCACGTATTGCCTCTCTGGCAGGCACCCGAGCTGCAGATCCGAGATCGCGTCGAGAGCAGGCGCCTCGGTAAATACGCGGTATCCGTCCTCATCGCCGTCCCTGGCGGCCGTCAGCCGGTGGTAGATGGCCCGTCCGCTGTCGAAGGTCTCGAGCACGTCTGCTTCGTCCATGCGGAAGCCCAGCCCTCCATCGCGCGGGTATACAAAGTCGGGGTCGGCGAAGATGCCTTGTGTCATTTCCCTGCACTCGTCGCCGTGGCTCACGCCCAGGATTCGGCCTGAGAAGATCAGCACGTCCTCGTTCGTCGAGCCAGCCGGAGGGCGCTGGATGACGTAGTCGCTCGCGACCATGGTCTGATCGAGCCGGACCCTGCAGCGATCCTCGCCGTTACCGACACCGTCCCCGAGGCGGTACACGCCGGATACGTTCATGTCCAAGCGGACCGGCCCCTCCTGCTCGCCCTCGGAAAAGGCCCACGGCGGATCGATGAAGCCTGTGGTTAGGGGCGCCGCGCCGAGTTGTGTTTGCCCGAAGCTGTAGAGCACCTCGGCGGAGGCCGTCGACGCCACGAGGGGCAACGTCAGTAGCAGCGAAACCAGGACCACGCCGATACTCGAGCGTGGAATCAAACGCGGGTGCACAACAGAACCATAACACCTGCGGGGCGAGCTGGAAAACGGAGCAGGGGGATTCCTTCTTTCCATTCCCGGACCAAGCCGAACTCCGCGCAACGGGAGTGGCCTACGTCGGACCCCGCCTAGCGATGCCGCGGGGCTCAGTATCCGGTCGAGACGTGACCCCGACCGTGGGCGGGGTCGGTTCCGCGTCCGCCGTAGTCGAGGGCGCGGTGGCGAAGCTCACGCTCCAGGTGTGCTGGGCTCCGGGTCCTGCCCTCGCTCGCGATGAGCGCGGCGACGCCAGCGGCGTGCGGGGCGGCCATGCTGGTGCCGACCGACCAGTACCAGCCGCCGTTGCCGGTGCTGAAGACGAAATCGAGCACCCAGCAATACTGGGTCACGAAGCTCACCTGACAGAGCTCGTCGGTTGGGTAGGAAAAGTCACCGCCGGGCGCCGAGAAGCTGATCGCCGACCGCCCGTAGTTCGAGTAGCTCGCGAGGTGATCGAAGGACGAGCCCGCCGGCGTCGCCCAGCCCTGAGGCGCGGCGGCGGAGATGGACAGCACACCCGGCGCGTCGCTGGGCATGTGAATCCAGTCAGCCGAGTGATCGAAGTCGACCGCGTCGTTGCCGGCTGCCGCGATGACGAGCGAGCCGTGGCTGCGCACATACATCGAGACGCGGTTCATCGCGACCGAGAGCTTGCCTGGGCCAGTGTCGGCCGAGCGCGGAAAGAGCGCTCCGAGGCTCATGCTGATGATGTCGGAGCCGACCGCGTTCGCGTGCAACATGCCGGCGATGATGGCGCCGAAGGTGCCGCTGCCTTCGTCGCCGAGGACCTTCACGAGCACGAGCTCAGCGTCGGGGGCGGAATCGTGTTGTTGCCGTCCGTGAGGAAGAGCGACCCGGACGGATAGTGGAAGGCGATGCTGAACGGCGCATAGAATGACGCCGCTGTGCCGACGCCATCGGCGCTGCCGCCGCCTCGCGGTGCCCCGCCGCCCGGCGGCAGACATACGTCATTGCTACACGCCGTCCCCGCCGTACAGCCGGCCGAACAGAACTCGATGGTGCCGGCGAGGGTGCTGACGTCGGCGGATGCGATGATGCCCTGGCGCACGGAGTGGGCGTTGAACTCGACCCAGTATACGCTCGTCCCGTCGGAGGTGATGCCCCGGGGGCGGTGGCTGCGTACCGCGGCCCGTCGGCGTAGCAGCCTGCGGCCATGCACGGGCTGTTGCCCGCGACGATGGCCGGGGTCACCGTCGACGCCGTCGTGTCGATTTCCCAGATGACGGAGTTGCTGGTCGAGACGTCGTTGCTCGCGACCCAGACGGTCCCCGAACCGTCCGTCGCGATCCCCTCGGTGTAGCAACCGCCCCAGCACCGGCTCACTCATCGGTGCGTGCGTGCAAGTCGATGGGTACAACATCGGCCGTCTATCGAACGACGTGGCCTACTACGACAACGGCGTCAACCTCGACAGCACGACCCTGCCGGTGCCCGAGCCCTCCGACCTGGTCGGCTCCCTCTAGCGCCTAGCGCCTAGCGCATACCGTCGGCGCCGAAGATCTCTCGGTATCTCGCTGAGCGAAGCGGCGTGGGCGCAGCGCATCGGATAGTCTCTACCTCATGTGCTCCCACCTCATCGCCGCCGTGGCGACCCTTGCTGTGCTCTGCGTCGGCTGCGGGGGCGACGATACGAACCCCCCGGTCGACTCGGGCGCCGATACGGCGATCGACGGGGGCCCCGCCCAGGTCGCCCCCCCCGAGGCCCCGGTTCTCACACCCTGTGCAGACGGGTTTCGCGAGGTCGCCCTCGACGAACTCGGGGTCACGGTGTGTGAGCCCTGGCCCGAGGCCGGGCGCGCGGAGTGTCCCGAGTGGCAGGTGCACTTCCCCGGCGAGGCGGGCTGTGTCGCTATCGGCACGCCGTGTCCCGACACGGGTCGTTTCGCGACCGACCTGCCCTCCGACGCGACCATCTTCTACGTCGACCCGAGCGCCACCTCTGGCGGCGACGGAAGCCTCGCCGCCCCTCACGACACCCTGGCGCGCGCGGTGACCGACGCCGGCGACGGGCAGATCATCGCCCTTGCGCGGGGCACCTACGACGACGCCCCGCGCATTCGAGGGGGGGTGACCTTGTGGGGCGCCTGCGTGGCCGACACCGTGCTCGCGCCGACCACCACCTTTGGCTCCGTCGGCGCGGTCTCGGCGCAGGGCGCGGCCACGGTGCGCAACCTGCGTATCACCGGCGTGCGCATCGCCGCGGCGGCGTTGGATGTGGAAGAGAGCCTCGCGCTCGATGGGGTGTGGATCGAAGGCTCGGCGAACTACGCGGTCGCCGCAGCGAACGGCGCACGCATCACCGTGCGGGACTCTCACCTCGGTACGCCGAGCATCGTCCCCGGACTCACGTCCCAAACCGTGGTGGCACTGAACGATAGCCAAGTGGACCTCGAGCGCGTCGAGATCGTCGGTGCGGTTTTCGGAGGTGTGACATCGGAAGGCGTCGGGTCGATCGTGCGCCTCGATCACGTCGTGATCCGAGACAGCGTCGGCCTACCGGGCACCGGTGCGGCGGGCCGAGGGGTCACGGCGCAGGCAGGTGGCCGCGTGGTGGTGACCGACTCCGTCATCGAGGCGGCTTCGGGGGTCGCCGCCCTCGCACGGGACGACGGCTCGTCGCTTTTGGTCGACGGCTCGGTGGTCCGCGGGACGCGTGCACGGGGCGACGGCCAGTTCGGCCGAGCCATCTCGGCTCAGGTTGGGGGTGTCGCAGAGGTCCGACGCTCGTTTGTGGACGGGGCGGTCGAGTCGGGGTTGCTCGCCCTCAGTGCCGAAGAGCTCAGCGTCGAGAACAGCGTCGTCAGGGGCGTCCTGCCGGCGGCAGCCGATGGGCTCTACGGGATCGGGGTTGCGGCCACCGACAGCGCGCTATCGCTTTCTCGGGTCGTCATCGCCGAAACCGCCACCGCTGGGATCAACATCCTCGGCGTGAGTCTCGGCACGCTCGAGGACGTTCGTGTGGTCGACGTCCGAGGTGAAGAGGCACGCGGCGTCTTCGGGCGCGGCTTGAACGTCTACTTCGGCGCCGAGGTGGTTGCCAGCCGGGTCAGCGTCTCACAGACCCGTGACGTGGGGGTTTACGTCTCCGGGGCGAGCCTTCAGGCGACCGACCTCGCGGTCGTCGATACGGCCGAAACACGCTGTGCCCAGAGCACCTGCGTCGAGCGTCCGGGGGGCATTGGGCTCGGCGTCTACGCTGACTCGACCGTCATCGTCGAGCGCTTCGAGCTGACCGCGTCGGCGCTGGCAGGGATCCAAATCGCGACCGGTGGCGACGCACTCGTCATGGACGGCGTGGTGCGGGGGAATCCCATCGGAGCCAACGTTCAGGTCGCGGACTACGACCTCGGCCGCATCATGAGCGGGGTGCACTACCTCGACAACGGCGTCAACCTGGACGCCGTCTCGCTTCCCGTGCCGGAGGTGCCCGAGGCGGTCGAGGAGTAGACCGAGCGAGCGCTCGCGGCCGTTGACGTGAGCGCGGTCAGAGCGTGGAAGACGCTCCGGCGCGGCTGATGGAAGTGGTTCCCGTCTGCTAGGCTTGGCCCATGCGCTGGCTTGCCCTCGTTGCCTTTCTCTTCGCCGGCTGCGGCGACGAACCGGTGGACCCGCCGCCCCCGCCGCCGGAGATGCCCGAGGAGCTGACGGATTTCTTCGAGACGCTCCTCGTGAGCGCCGAGGCTTTCGACGAGGTCGATGGGCAGTGGACCGAGGACTATGGCGACGCCCCCTTCTACGGTCCCGCCATCTACTCCCGCCTCGCGGCCGAACGCGGCGACGCCGAGATGGGGGCCCGAGCCGAGCGCGCCCGGGGCTACGGCCGCGCGGTCCTCGAACGAGCCATCGACGATCGCGACTGGTACCTCGCCAACATGGAAGAGGCACTCATGGCCGCCCTCGGCCTCGTCGAATACGCAGCTGCGAGCGAGGACCAGGCGGACGTGCCGCTCATCGACTCTTTCGTCGACGAGACCAATCAGCTCATCTGGCTCTTCGGCAACTACTTGCCGACCGGCGCCGAGATCGGCTCCTTCGCCCTGACCACCTACGGGCCAACCTCCATCACCGGCGGCGCTGCGCTGCTGAATCTCCAGTACGCCTACTACCTCGACACGCCTCGGCGGCAGGATCGCATCGACACCGCGCAGACCATGGTCGCCGCCATCGACCGCAATGCCTGGGACGGCACGCGCTATCTCTTCGAGCCCGACGAGGAGAAGCTCTACCTCTACCCCAACACCATGATGATGCTGGTGCTCTGCCGCCTTGCCGAGCTGGCCGCGGACGAAAGCTACCTCGCCCAGGCGGTCACCGTAGCCGACGCCATCGCGCCACTGCGCGCCGAGGAACGGGGCGGCTACCGCTCACCCTACAGCGCCGAATACATGGGCGCCGAGACCGACGACTACAGCACGCTGTCGAGCCAAAACTACCTGGCCCTCGCCTTCACCCTGCTCTACGCACAGACCCGACAGCAGCGCTTCTTCGACGAGGCAATCTTCGTCCTCGACCTCGGCCGCACCCGTCTCTACGACGCCGAGGAGGGCAAGATCCTCCATCACTGGATGGACGGTCGCATCGCCCAACCCGAAGACCGGGAATACTGGTGCTCCGGCTGCACCCTCCAGTACCTCTACGTCGTTTGGTATCTGGCCCAGTCGATTCCCTCCGACTGACGCCGCGCGCGAGGGCGTCGGTTCCGTCGTCACCACCGGCCGCACCTCGGCCATCCAGGCGACCGAGTCGGCAGTCGACGTCCGCCCACCAGCGCCCGCCGGAGGCACCTAGTTCACGAGAACGGTGGTTTGGGGGGCCGGGTAGGCGCTGAAGTGCATGGCCAAGGAGGTGTTGAGCGGCACCGCCTGGGACATCGAAATGCTGACGGTACTCCGTATGCATCCCGCGAAAAATGGGGGCGTTCTGTGGTGGAACTGCAGCAACGGATGCACACTGCCCTCTACATTGGTCCAGCGGAGGATGCCCTGGAAGGCATACCGATAGGGCGGAGCCGTCGTGCGCTGGAGGCAGCTGACAAAGGCCCTCTCCTGCCGGCCTATCGCACTGGCGAAGACGGATCGCGGGACCGGGCCCGGGGCGGGATTGAACACCACGCGCACGCCGGCCCCCCCTCCTCCAGGGCCCGCGACCGGGGCGCCCGGCGCCCGGGCGCCCTGAGCAAGAATCTCCCGTCGTTCTGCCTGGCTCTGCGCTACGGCCTCAGCTGCGGTGAGGCGCGTGGCTTCGGCCCGCTGGGCGCCGGCCTGACCCTCTCCATTGGTCTCGCCGGCGGCGGGGTTCGGTTCCTGCGAAGTGGCGCCGCGCCCGGAGCGTCGAGGCCTCGTAGGCGGCTCGTCTCCGCTCGCTCGCCGGTCGCCATCACTCGGCTCCCCTGCGGTAGGCCCGCCGCCGCCACCGCCTGGAGGGGCCGCGCTGGGGGCCGTGGTGTCGAGGCGCGCCGGACGCATCGGCCTGTCGCCGACCTGGACGGGAACGACCGCGGTGGGCGGTAGGGCCACGGACGCGGGCTGCCCATCTCCTTGGCCGGCCGAGCCACTGCTCAGCCAGAAGGCGATACCGAAGGCCGAGGCGGTGAGGCACGCGACCGCGACGGCGGACCCGGCCCCGTAGAGCAGCCGGCGACGCCCGGTGCCCGAGCGACGCGCCTTGGCAATGGGGACGGCGGCGGTGCTGGGGCCGTGCGCCGTCCCGGCGACGGCACCCGTGGTCCGCGCCGTCCTCCGATGAGCCGTCTCGGGGGGCGCCTCGCGCCGCCTCTGCGCGGTGGTCTTTGGCCGGCGCCGGGCACGCGGCGCATCGAGGACCGGGTCAGGGACCAAGACTAGAGACAATAGGGTCTCCGGCCTTATCCACTCCTGCACGCTCGTCTTCTGCGCGTCGAAAGCGGCGAGGGCCCGGTCGAGTTCTGCCGCCGATTGATAGCGATCCTCGGGCTCGTACTCGAGGCATCGTTCGACGACCTCGACGATCGGGCCGAGGTCTCGCCGGGTTTCGGTCAACCGCGCGCGGTCATTGTTCATGACGCGTGGCAGGACTTCTTCGAATTGTCCGCGGCCGAAGGGCGGTGCGCCGGTGAGCAACGTATGAAGTATCGACCCCGCGCAGTAGAGGTCGGCGCGGGCATCGATCGGGTCACCGAAGGCTTGCTCGGGGGCCATGTACGACGGGGTGCCGATCATGATGCCCGTGGCGGTGAGCTTCTCGTAGCCGGCGCTGCCGACGAATCGCGCGATGCCGAAGTCCACGACGGTCACGTGTCGCTGACCGCTACGGTCGGTGACCATGACGTTGGCGGGCTTGAGGTCACGGTGAATCACACCGACTTCGTGGGCCGCGCCGAGGGCGGCGACGATTTGCCGAACGAGGGCCACTGCGTCGGGTACGGCCAGGGGACCGTGGCGCCGCAGGAGTGACGACAGCGTTTCCCCCTCCACCAACTCCATGGCGAGCCACGGGGTGCCGTCGGAGTCGGTCCCCGCGGCGATCGAGCCGACTATGTGGGGGTGCTCGAGCAGACCCGTGACCTCGGCCTCTCGGCGAAAGCGCGCTAGATGTTGCTCTTCGCGAGCGAGTTGTGGTCTCAGTATTTTGATGGCCACGCGCTCGCTGGCCACGAGGTCCATCGCCTCGAAGACGGCCCCCATGCCGCCTTCGCCGAGGGGACGTTCGAGGCGAAAGCGCTCCCCCACGGTCGTGCCTATCCAACTGTTGGCAGCGGGTGACGTCACCTCCCCAGCATACCCAGCAGTGGCCGTCGCGTCGCGTCGTGGCCGGCGGGTGCGGCCTCGGGCTGTCCCCCCCGGGCCGCGCATCTCTTCGGCGAGCAGGCGACTGTTGTCCCCGCCAATCGGCGCCCCCGGCGCTCCAAACGGCCTCCGCACGCGCTCGATCATCGCTCTTCTGGGGCAAAGGAACTGGCACGAGCCGTGCGGGGCAATGCCCCATGCTCCCCCGCACCACCGCCTTCGTCTCGTCCCTCCTACTCCTCGGCTCGATCGCGGCGCTGCCCGCCGCCGGCGCCGCCCAATCAAACCAGGTTGGCCTGAACGCGCACAACGCCGAGGGTGCGGTCCTCGACATGGCGGCCGACCTCGGACTCGGCTGGATCCGCGTGGACGGGAACTGGTTCCAGATGGAGCCGAGGCCCGGCGAGTATCGCTGGGTCCTCGACGATGCCGTCCGAGGCGCGACCGATCGCGGGGTGAAGGTCTTTATCACCCTCGCGTATACACCCGACTGGGTGCCGCGGGTGCCTCGCACCCGGACCGACGCCTCTGGCAGCAACGACGAACCCCTCACCGACGCCGAGTGGCGCTCCTTTGTCGCCGCGGCCGTGACCCACTACCGCGCCATGGGTGTCACTCACTTCGGCATCTGGAACGAGCCCAACCTCGAGCACTTCTTCGAGGGCGACGTCGACGCCTACATCGACAAGATCCTCATCCCCGGTTCCGAGGCCGTGCGCGGCGCCTGCGGCGACTGCCTCGTCCTCGGCCCGGACCTAGCCCACGTAGGCGACTACCACGAGTTCCTCGAACCGATCATGCGCCGCGCCGGAGACCGCTTCGACATCGTGGCGCATCACAATTATCACAACTTTCCCGAGCTCGGCGCCACCCTCTTCAGCGGTGACAGCTTCGTGCATGCCCTCGAGGAGCGGCGCTTTGCGTTCACCCGTCCATCCATGCGAGAAATCCTCGACGCCGCAGGGTGGACCGGCGAGGTTTGGATCACGGAGACCGGATACCAGACGGCCCGCATCGGCGATGCCGGAGACGAGGCCGACCAGGCGACCTACCTTCGCCTCGTCCTCGAAGAACAGCTCGCCCGAGACTGGTGGACCAACACCTTCTTCTACGAGGCCGTCGACTGCGGCGTCGACATTCCCGGATGCGACATCGACGGTTTCGGACTCACCCGCCCCGACCGGACGGGCCCGCGCAGCTTCCCAGACAACTTCCGGACGAAGCCGGCGTACGACGGCCTGCGTTCCTTCATCGCCAGTCACCCCGAGATCGGCGATACGGGCTCTCCCCCCCCGGTCGACGATCGCCTGCTCGTCGACGTGGCCCGGCGGGATGACATCGTCGTCGACGGCACCCTCAGCGACTGGGCCGGCGTGCCGGCGGTGGCCGTGCACACCTGGGACGGAGACGCGCCATACGGCGGCGCGGACGATATCAGTGCCTCAGCGCGCTTCGCATTCCGTGACGGCACGCTCTTCGTCGCCATCGATGTCACCGACGCCGATCACGACAATGGGCGGGGAGATGACACCCTCTGGGCCGGAGACTCCCTACAGCTGGCAGTCGACGTGCTCGGGGACGGCGGCACCGGCTACGGTGTCGACGATCACGAGTTCACCGTGGCCCTCGGCGAGGGAGCGACCCGGGTCCACCGCGAGCACGGCGACGGTGTCGCGCCGAACGCCGTGGTGACCCGAACGGCCACGCGGACGGTCTACGAGGTCGCGCTTTCGGCGACGTCGCTCGGCGGGGCGCGTATCGTCGACGGCGCCACGCTTCGCGCGTCATTGGTGATCAACGATGCCGATGGTGAGGGTCGCGACGGGTGGCTCGAGCTCACCGGGGGCATCGCCCGGGGCAAAGTGCCCGGGGAGTTCGCGCAGCTGCGGTTCGTCGGCGCCTCGACCCCACCGGGAGCCGGCGACGGCGGAGCCGGCGGGCCTGACGGAGGCTCCGGGGTCGCCGATTCGGGCACTGGCGCAGATGCCGGCGGGCCCGACGGGGGCGCCGCGGGCGATGGCGCGGTCGGGACGCCTCCGGGCGCGCCGGGTCCCGCCGCCGGCGGCTGCAGCACGGCAGCGCCGGGA
>JAFDCW010000383.1 GCA_019312705.1 Deltaproteobacteria bacterium | reverse complement strand
CCGAGCATAGTCACGAGCTCCGGATCGTCGATGCCTCCGGTCCGTGAGGCGACCTTCTTCGCGTTCTGGGCCGTCTTTTCGAAGCGTAGAACCGACTGGTCGTCCCGGACGTATACGCCCTGAAAACGGTCGCCATCACCGATGGGCCAGGTGAAGGGCACGGTGTGCAGCCCCAGCACGTCCTCGACCTGGCTCATGAGGCCAAAGGGGTCTCGGGAGGGCCGGTCGAGCTTGTTGACGAAGGTGACGATGGGCGTGCCGCGCATCCGACAGACGTGGAAGAGCTTCCGGGTCTGCGGCTCGACGCCCTTGGCGGCGTCGATGAGCATGATCGCGCAGTCCGCGGCGGTCAGCGTCCGGTACGTGTCTTCGGAGAAGTCCTGGTGACCGGGAGTATCGAGGAGGTTGTAGTGGATGCCCTCGAACTCGAAGGCGAGCACGCTCGAGGTCACGGAGATCCCGCGCTTCTTCTCGATCTCCATCCAGTCGCTGGTCGCGGCGCGCTTCGACTTACGCGACTTGACGGCACCGGCCATGTGAATGGCCCCTCCATAGAGAAGGAGCTTTTCGGTCAGGGTCGTCTTGCCCGCATCCGGATGAGAGATGATGGCGAACGTGCGCCGTTTTTCGTGCTCGCGGGCCATGGGGGCGCGTATCTAAGCACTCGGCGACCGAAGCTCAAGGGGGGATTGCCAGCGCCCTCGGGGTCCGGCTGAGGGAGTTTCCGGTGCCCTGGCTCCCCAGGGCACCGGACAGTGGGGTGGCCAGCAGCCACCTCGGAGAGCGTAATTTCCGTGAAATTTCGTGAGGGCAATGGTTGGCACACTGTCTGCTTAGTCTCCGTTCGCCTGACACGGTGAGTGTCACTTGGGAGCACAGCATGAAGACCGCAACGACTATCGCCCTCCTCCTCAGCCTCTGTTTCGGAACAGGCTGCGCCACCAACACCCCACAGGATCCCGTCGAGGCGGCCTGTGGCGGCAAGTGTGACGACGGCCAGGGCATCCCGCAGTATGAAGCGGACATCGCCGCGATGAACGCCAACTGGCCGGGTGCCACGCCGATGCAGACCGTCGAAGACGCCTACCGCGTCACGGTCAGCCTCGGAGACCAGACTCTCATCGCCGACACCCACCTCTTCGGCACCGACGTCAACGTCATCCCCTACGCCGACAACGACAACGCCACCGACGTCGACGGCAACACCGTAGAGCGCGGCGACGCGGTCATCTCCGAGTACTTCCCCCCGGGAGAAATCGGCATCGCCGTCAAGCATCACCGCCAGGAGCACCGCGAGCTCACTCTCGGCGGACCCGGCGACGACATGAAGGAGCACTTCAAGCTCCAGGACACGCACATCGAGATCGTCGTCGGTGTCGAGCGCGACGGCCAGCCCGGCGCCATCACCCTCAACAACCCCCAGAACTACCAGAACGGACGCTTCGGAGACTCCAGGTACTCGATGATGTTCCTGCGCCCGGTCTACCCCGACTTCCTCACCCCCGACCAGATCGCGTCCTTCCGGGACAACATCCGGACGATGCTCCTCGGCTTCAACGCCGTCAGCAACTTCCCCGGCGACTACAACGGCGGCGACCCCCTCGCGGCGAACAGCCCGGAGAAGGTCCGCGAGCACGTTGGCCAGATGATTCGCGCCATCGCCGGTGACACGGACGCCCGCGCCTGGTTCCAGGACCCGGCCCACCAGGTCTACTGCGCCGAGCTCGCCCACATCTCCTTCAGCGCCGGCATGATCGTGCCCCTCAACGCTGCGAACATCGTCCCGATCGTCGGCCAGGACACCTGGGACGCCTATGTCGCCGAACTCGAGAAGCACGCGGCCGGCGAGAGCAGCGCCTTCACCGATCTGAACAGCAACGAGTACGCCGCTCTCGTCGACGTGGCCCTCGCCCCCGAGAACCTGCGCCCGACCGCCGACTACGCCCCCGAGGGCAACCCCGCCGCTCGGCAGATCGCTTTCCAGCCCATGACGATGGCCGACATCGTCGAGAGCTTCATGGCCACCCACATCCCCCGTGACGTCATGGGCGAGGGCGTGGCCCCGCTCCAGGCCGCCGTGCTGACCCAGATGAAGCCCGGCCTCCTCGAGGCGATGGCCATGGACCAGGTCCCCGAGACCGACCCCCGGCGCCAGGCCGTTGACGCCCTCTTCGCCCAGCTGATCGCCATCGTCGGCACCTCCTACGGCAGCTACGACGAGTTCCGCGCCAACCTGGAGCCGGTCATGGACCAGGCCCGCGGCGTGACCGGTCCCCGCGACGACACGGGCGCCGGCCTCTTCGTCCCGCCCTCCCTCATGCACCTCGTCGCCCAAGGCCGCTTCGACGATGGCCTCATGAGCCTCCGCTACCTCGGCCACGGCGTGCACTGGAGCATGGTCCGCGACGCGAACGCCGGACCCACCACGCCGACCACGCCGACCGAGCCCACCACGCCGACCGAGCCGACTGAGCCCACCACGCCGACCGAGCCCACCACGCCCAGCAGCAACGTCGTCCTCACCGAGTCCGGTGCGGTCGCGGCCAACGAGCAGGTCTTCTTCACGGTCGAGACCCCTGCCGGCGCCTCGCGCCTGGTCTTCACCATGGAGTCCAGCCAGGACGCCGACCTCTACGTCCGCAACGGCGACGAGCCCACCCTCGAGAACTTCGACTGCCGCCCCTACGAGGGCAACGACACCACCGAGGTCTGCGAGTTCGCGCCGCCCGCGGGCACCTACCAGGTGATGGTCCGCGGCTACAACAGTTCGAGCTTCGAGCTGACCGTGACGGCCGAATAAGCCGGCGCAAGCCACCCACACTCGAACGAAACGGGGCGGCGAAAGCCGTCCCGTTTTTTCGTTCTCAAATCAGCAAGAACAGGGTGATAGCCACGAGCAGGAGAAGCGCCAGGAAGATGCCCGCCGCGAGGGCGACCCGGTCCCCGGCCTCGAAACCGCCCTCCCCCCCCACGTTGGAATCTTCGAAACGAAATTCCGGTGGCGTGGCATTGACCATCGTCGGTGGGTCGCTGTCTCCCACGCGGAAACGAGCCGCGCGAGTGTCAGGGAGGTTCTCGTGCATGCCGGGTTTCCGGGAAGGCTGAGCCGCCGACGCGACCGCCGGGGCGCCCAGGGTCACGTCGAAGGCGTTCGGGGACTCGGGGGAGGTGGACGGGTGGGAGTGCGATGCACCAGGGGGCGTGAGGGGGACCGACGCCTCGGCTTCGGTTGGTACGCCGAACTCGGCAGCCGGCATCGGGAGCGGCACTTCCGCCCGGGTCGGTGCGTCCTCGTCGCCCGGCGACATGGGGACCTCAGCCTCCGTCGGAGAATCGATATCCAGAGCCGACGCCGGCGGAGCGACGGCCGCGGGCTCGACGCCGCGCCAGGAAGCACCGCTGCGCACCCCCGCCTGACCCACCCCGGAGAGTTCCCGTTCGTCCAGGGGAATATTGGGCGCAGCCACCAGGGTGACATCCTCGTCATCGTCATCGTCGTCGTCATCGTCCTCGTCGGTACGGCCGTGCTCGGAGAGGATGTCGATGATCTCAATCTCCCGAGAACCGAGCTCTAGGACGTCCGCGTCGATCCCGACGCCGAGGAGAGCGGGCACGCTTTCATCGAGGGTCACCGTGTCCAAATCGTCGTCGGCATCGCCCTCGTTCGACGACAACATCGCGGCCTCGACCGTACGCTGGGCTAGCTTGTGATGGATGGCTGCCGCCGCCGCATGGGAGAACCGATCGGTCGGGTCTTCGGGTTCCGCGTCGAGCCCGAAAGCCTTCGCGCCCGCCACGGTTCTTCCCCTGATGTCCGCGGGGACGAGGGCATCGACAGTGGTCGAGGTCTCCTCCGCCACTAGCTCGACGGATGCCGCGCCGAGCAGCTGATCGATGCCGGACATGTCCCCGGGGTTTCCGACGAAGGTCTTGATGACGGCGGGGTCGTAATCCTGGGGCCCGGTCAGGACCTCGAGGGCGCCGTCGTTCATCGCAGAGGGGGCATCTGGCATCGTCGCCGTGTCGGCTTGGGGGAACCGGAGCTCCATCGACACGAAAGCGGGCATGCGGTCCGCGACCCGATGCATCTCCTCTCCGAGGACCGCGTGCAGGAGCTCGGCTATCTGCTCGTCATCGAGGGCTTCGGCTATTGGTGCGGCTCGCGAGAGCAAGGTACGAAACTCGAGGGCTGACGTGGGTCTGGCTTCACGGTTGGCCGACAGAGCGATGAGCACCGCATCGTCGAGGGCCGGCGAGATGTTGGGCGCGTACTCGCTCGGGGGATCGACCAGAGGATCCTGCACCTTGGTCAGCACGTCGAAGTCTGTCTCTCCCCAGAAGAGCGGACGCATGGTGAGCATCTCCCAGAGCACGATGCCCAGGGCATAGATGTCGGTCCGCTGGTCGACGTCGTGCCCCTTCGCGTGCTCCGGGGACATGTACCGGAGTTTTCCCCGGACCGAAGACCCGGTCGACGAGTGATGCATACGGGCCCGGGACTTCGCGATCCCGAAATCGATCAGCCGGAGGTCCCCGGTGTGGGCTAGGAGAATGTTCTGCGGGCTGACATCCCGGTGGACGACGTTGAGAAGTTCACCGTGGTCACCGAGCAGGGAGTGGGCCGCGTCGAGGGCCTCGCACGCCTGCATCGCGATGTAGACCGCGAGCTCGGGGCTCATTCGGCGGCGATGCCGGATCAGCGCCTGGAGGAGCTGGGCAACGGAGCACCCGTGGATGTACTCCATCGCGAGGAAGTGCACGCCGCCGACCTCGCCCACCTCTTCGATGCGCACTACGTTGGGGTGCTGAATGCGAAGCGAGAGCCGGGCCTCGTCCTCGAACATGGCCACCAAGTCTTCGTCGTCGAGGAAGTGCGGGTGCACGACCTTGATGGCGAAGATGCGGTTGTCGGGGGGTATGCGCCGGCGCCCCAGATACAGCGTGGCCATCCCGCCGCTCTTGAGGTGGGCGATGATCTCGTAGCGACCGAGTTCGTCCCCGACTCTCAGCAAGTGGACCCCTAAGAAGAACTCAAAAAGGTTATCGCTCCGGACCCGGCCAGGGCAACTAATGTAGAATCGACCACATATCAGGCTCCTTTGCCCGGCGGCCGTCCTCGATCGGTGGCAAACGGGCCCTGCCTCTGCGATCCTCCGGCCCATGGGAGACCGAACGCTCTATCCCCCCCTCGAGCCTTTTGACGCTGGTAGGCTCAGGGTCGACGATATCCATTAGCTCTATTACGAGCAATCGGGCAATCCCACGGGCAAACCGGCCGTCTTCGTTCATGGAGGCCC
>JAFDCW010000382.1 GCA_019312705.1 Deltaproteobacteria bacterium | reverse complement strand
GCTCTACGGCTACTGCCTCGGCGGCGGGCTCGAACTGCCCCTCGCCTGCCACTTCCGTCTTGCGGCCGCCGAGGGCGCGAAGATCGGACTGCCCGAACTCGATCTCGGCACCGTACCCGCATGGGGGGGCAGCGCGCGACTCACGCGCTGTGTGGGGCGCGACCACGCGATCGACATGATCCTGCGCGCAAAAAAGATCGCGGGGCCGGAGGCCCTTCGAATCGGTCTCGTGACGGAGGTCTGGCCCCTCGATGAGCTCTTTTCGCGTGCCCACGATCTCGCCACCGAGCTGGCCGGCATGCCGGCCCTCGCGGTCGCGGAAATGCTCCGCTGCATCGTCGGCGCCCGGGAGAAGTCGCTGGCCGAGAGCATCGCGGACGAGAGGCGGGCCGTAATGTCGACCCTGGGCACGCCGGATCAGCGCGAGGGCATCCACGCATTCCTGGAAAAGAGAACGCCCCGGTTCAACCGCGACCCAGAGTAGGCGCACGGCACACGGACCGGGACCGGGAATGGTTCGCTAGCCTGAGGCGATGTCGAATTCGACCCTCTTCCGTTCATCCTCCGATGCGCCCTCCGAATCGCCCTCCGCATCGCAGCTCGACCCGGCACTCGCCCCCACGCACATCATCGACTGCCAACACCCCGTCGTGCGAGAGTTTGCGCTGCTCCACACCGGGGGTGCCCAGTCGGCCAAGGAGAGCGCGATCCGGCTCTACTACGCGGTGAGGGACGGGATCCGATACGACCCCTATGAGGCCGCCATCACCCCCGACACATTGCGGGCCAGCGCCGCACTCGCAGCGGGTCGCGGCTGGTGCGTCTCGAAGGCGGTCCTGCTCGCCGCGGCTTGCCGCGCAGTCGGGATCCCGGCCCGGCTCGGGTTCGCGGACGTGCGCAATCACCTCTCCACCGCACGCATGCGCGAGCATATGAAGACCGACGTCTTCTATTGGCACGGCTACACCTCGATCGCGGTGGGGGAAGGTGGGCGCTGGGTCAAGGCAACGCCGGCCTTCAACATCGAGTTGTGTGAGAAGTTCGGTTTCCTCGCGCTCGAATTCGACGGCGAGAACGACTCCCTCTATCAGCCACTGGACCGAGAGGGGCGACGCCACATGGAGTACGTGAACGAACGCGGCCAGTTCGACGACGTCCCCCTCGACGAGATCCGCGCGACCTTCGCGGAGGTCTACCCCTTCATGGACCTCGACAGTTCCGGCTCGTCGAGTGCGCTCGGGGAAGAGGCTGATTTCGACCGGGACGTGGAGGCGGAAGTCACTGCACCGGGGTCGCCCGCTCGATCGTTGTGAGTCGTTCTATTCCATCGGACGAAGGGAGAGGAACCGAAGGCTGCACGACTGAACGACACCCACGCCGAGACGATCCTGCTCCCCGTCAATCAGATCACTGCACGGCCGGCCGTAGATAGCGCGCCCCTGTCCGTCACACTACCTTCCGGAGCCGCGCCCCGGTCGACAACGAATGACGACGAACGACAACAGACGCGGCGCGCTTCCCCCCACGCACTGAACCCCCACCCCCTCAACGAGGAGCCCCACACATGGTCGGATACGTGACGTTCGGAACCAACGACATGGAGAACTCGGCAAGGTTCTACGACGCACTGCTCGCCCCGCTCGGCGCCAAGCGCATCATGGAAATGGACAGCTTCATCCTCTGGGGCGAGTCCTTCGAAACCGCCTGCCTCGCACTCGCGAAACCCTTTGACGGCGGCCAGGCCACGGTGGGGAACGGCGTCATGGTGGCGCTGCAGGTCGATTCGAAGGAGAGCGTGGACGCGGTCCACAAGCAGGCCCTCGAACTCGGCGGCCAGGACGAGGGCGCACCCGGTCCGCGGGGCGAGGGCTTCTACGCCGGCTACTTCCGCGACGTCGAGGGCAACAAGCTGAACGCCTTCTTCCTCGGCTGAGCTTTCGATCCGTCCAACAGCATCGCGACGCGCCGGCACCGAGGACCCCGCCGACCGTCACCCCCTCTCCCACGACAGGACACCTCTCGATGAGTTCCGACTCCGCCGAGCTGCCGCCCCAATTGGCCGCGACCTTCTCAGCCTCATCCGACGCATCGGGCGACGCGCGCAAGAGCGAGATGATCGAGCGCCGGCTGCGGCATCTCGGCGGCAGCATTCTCTTCTTCCAGGATCCGATCCACATCGTGCGGGGCGAGGGTGTCTGGCTCTACGACGACGAGGGCAAGCGCTATCTCGACTGCTACAACAACGTGGCCTCGGTGGGGCACTGCCATTCCGCGGTCGTCGAGGCGCTGACGAAGCAGGCCGGGTTGCTCAACACCCACACCCGCTATCTGCACGACGGCATCATTGACTACGCGGAAAAGCTGACGGGACTGATGCCGCACGGCCTCGACGTGTGCTTCTTCACCTGCACCGGCACGGAGGCCAACGACCTCGCGATGCGGATCGCCCGCACCGTCACGGGCAAGAACGGCGTCATCGTGATGGAGACCGCGTACCACGGCAACTCGACCCTCGTCGACCAGCTCTCGACCGTGGCCCACCCCGCCGCGAGCGGGCGCCCCGACTACCTCGTCGCTGTCGAACCGCCCAACACCTACCGCGGTGAGTTTCGCGAGGGTGAGCACGACCGCCTCGGCGAGCGCTACGCCGACCTGTTGGATGGCGCGATCGCTGAGCTCGATGCGCGCGGCGAGGGCACCGCGGCCTTTCTGTGCGACACCATCTTCGACAGCCAGGGCAGCCTCTGCGCGCCCCCCGACTACTTCGAGCGTGCCTACGCAAAGGTGCGGGCCGCCGGGGGGCTCTGCATCGCGGATGAGGTGCAGGCCGGCCTGTGTCGGACGGGCCGCTGGTGGGGTTTCGAGCACTACGACGTGGTGCCCGACATCGTGGTCCTCGGCAAACCCATGGGCGACGGGCACCCGCTGGCGATGGTCGTCACGAGTCGCGAGATCGCCGCGACCTTCTCGAGCCGGGCCTTCTACTTCAACACCTTTGCGGGCAATGCGGTGTCGGCGGCGGCCGGCCTGGCTGTCCTCGACGTTTGCGAGCGAGAAGAGCTGACCGAGCACTGCGCCGACGTCGGGACCTACTTGAGGCAGCGCATCGCTGAATTGGCCGAACGCCACCCCATCATCGGTCACGTGCACGGCCTGGGGCTCTTCGTCGGGATCGAGCTGGTCCACGACCGCGAGAGCCGCGAACCGGCCAGCGATGTCTCGCGTCGGGTGCCCGACGCCATGAAGCAGAGGGGCATCCTCCTCGGGATGACGGGGCGCTTCGGCAATGTGCTGAAGATCCGACCGCCGCTGCCCTTCTCTCGAGACAATGCCGACCAGCTCATCGAAGCACTCGATGCAGTCCTGGGCGAATCGGTGAGCGCCTGAGGGCGGAAACCCGCCGCGCAGCCTTGGAATGGAGGAAACCGTGAATCAAACCGCCCTCTTCGGCCCCCTCTTCGTGATGCTCGGGCTCACCTCCGTGGTCTGGTGGATGGCGGGAAGGGCAGCCCTGGCGCACTTCTCCGGCTAGAGGCGTGGGGCGACGCCACCGCGACGGTTTGGAGTGGGCCGCGCACGATTCGAAAAAGAGCAGAACAAAGGAAAACAAAGGAGAACAGATTTCGATGGCGATGTACCGCGATGCCCTGCCCCAGCTCAGCAATGACTTCTTTCTCGCCGACGCGGGACTCGAGACCACCCTCAGCTTCCTCGAGGGCATCGAGATCCCCCTCTTTGCGTCCTTCACCGTATTGGGAGAGCCGGACGGACGAGCGGCACTGCGGCGATACTTCGACTCGTACGCCGCTCTCGCCCGGCGCTTCGAATGTGGGCTCGAGCTCGATACTGCGACCTGGCGCTGCAACCCGGATTGGGGCGAGAAGCTCGGCTATGGGGCGAGCGAATTGGCCGAGACGAACCGCGAGTCGGTCCGCCAGCTCGAAGAGGTGCGGGCCGCGCACGCGAGCCCCCACCCCATCGTGATCAGCGGCTGCCTCGGACCGCGCGGCGACGGCTACGTCCCCAGCGCCGTCATGTCGGCCGACGAGGCTGCGGCCTACCACGCACCCCAGATCGAGACGTTCGCAGACACCGCCGCCGACCTCGTCGGCGCCGCCACGATGAATTACGTGGAGGAAGCGGTGGGGATCACACGAGCGGCCGAGCGCGCTGGCATGCCCGTCGTCATCTCATTCACGGTGGAGACCAACGGATGTCTCCCGACCGGGCAGGGACTGGGGGCCGCGATCGAGCAGGTCGAGGAGGAGACCGGCCAATACCCGGCCTACTACATGATCAACTGCGCTCACCCGACCCACTTCGAGTCGACCGTCGCGCGCGGCGGTGCCTGGACCGAGCGCATTCAGGGTATCGCCGCCAATGCTTCATGCATGAGTCACGCCGAACTCGACGAGGCATCCGAACTCGATATCGGCGACCCGGCCGAACTCGGCGCCCAGTACGCGAGCCTCAGGCAACACCTGCCCCAGCTGAACGTCATGGGGGGCTGCTGCGGTACCGACATTCGCCACATCGAAGAGATCGCGGTGGCGTGCCGACCGCTCTTCGAGGGCGGCGGCTGAGATGCCATCAACCCATTCAACTGCAACGAGGAGGAGTGACACGATGAATCGCGTAGGGAATCGATGGAGTCCCAAGATGAACGAGATCGCCCAGGGCCTGCTTGCCCTCATGGTCCTGATCGCGTCACCCGCAAGCGCGGCGGACGATGCGGCCGCCGGCATCGCGGCCACCAACCTCGCCTTCGAGACCCAGCTGGGCGCCGGAAGCGGAACGGGCCTCGCAGCCCTCTACACCGCGAATGGCCAGCTCATGCCCCCATCCAGCGACTTCGTGACCGGCACCGAGGCGATCGCGGCCGCCTGGCAGGCCGTCATCGATTCCGGCATTGCGGGGGGTGACCTCGAGACCCTCGAAATTGAGGCCCACGGTGACACCGCCACCGAAGTCGGGACCTTTCAGCTCCGCGACGCCGCCGGCAAGACTGTCGACCACGGCAAGTTCATCGTGATCTGGAAGAAGGACGGCGACAGCTGGAAGCTGCACCGTGACATCTTCAACAGCAGCATGGCCCCGCCCGCACCCTGACAGCGCACCCAGACGAAAGCCCGACCGTCTCAGCGGCACTCCGGATTCGGGGAGTCGTTCTCCGGCCCGCCCGAACCGGCGTCGAGGTACAACAACCCCGCTTCGCCCAGCGAGAGCAATGCGAAACCAGTACTTGGGATTTCTCGGACCTCCGGGCCCTCTTCATCAACTGCACACTGAAGCCCTCACCCGAACTGTCCCA
>JAFDCW010000381.1 GCA_019312705.1 Deltaproteobacteria bacterium | reverse complement strand
CGATGGCTACGGCAAGATTCACGGTTGGGCCGAAGACGTCGTCAACCGCGCCCCCGAACTGCTCGGCGGCGGCGAGGAAGACCCCGGCTACCGGTTCTTCATCAACCGCGTGCAGCCGGTCCTCGTTCGCAAAGGCTGTATGGCCCTCAACTGCCACTCGCCGATCAGCATCAAATACCAGCTCCGCGGTGGGTCCCAAGGCGCTTTCTCGAGCTTCGCACGGCATCGCAACTACGCCCTCACGCGCAAGCTCATCGCCCTCGAGTCGCCGGACCCGACTGACAGCCGGCTGCTCGCGAAGAACCTCTTCCCACCGGAGATGGGCAGCACGGGTATTGCTCACCGCGGCGGCAGTCTCTTCGAAGACTTCAGTGGCGGCGGCGCCCTGAACCCCGCGACCCCCGATGATTGCGTGGGCATCGACGCCGACAACGGCAACCTCAACGAAATCCCCGCGTACTGCGTGGTCGTGCGGTGGCACCAGATCGAGCGGGAAGCCGCCGTCGCCCGGGGCGACGTGTTCCCCGACTCCGAGTTGGTGCGCGCCCTAGTCTGGGTCGCACGTCCCCTCGGCGTCGGCGGAGTGATGGATTTCGACACCTATCGACCCGGCGCCGACCTCATGAGCGCGCCGGTGACCGTGGGCGCCGACGGCGCAATGACCGTTGGAGCTCCCGGGAGCCTCCTGGGGGGCTGTGGCCTCTCCCCGGCCACCGCTGACGTCAGGGGTCCGGCGCTCTCATGGAACGCCGAACGAATCGCTTTCGCCGCCCGGAGCTCCGCCTCGGAACCCCTACGCCTCTATTGGATGAACGAGGACGGCTCGGCCTGTGAGCAGATCCCCGGCGTGGCCGCGGCCCTCGCCGAAGAGAACGGCATCCTCACCCACGATTTCGACCCCGCCTGGGCGCCGGACGGGCGCATCGTCTTTGCCTCGACCCGGGGCAACCTCGACCGCGGGGCCTACGACTACCAGGGACCGACGCGCACGCCGGCTGGCATGGCGCCTAACGCCAACCTCTACGTGCAGGACGCCGACGGCTCGGTGCGCCAGATGACCTTCCTCTTGAACCAAGAGGTGGCGCCGGCGTTCATGGGCGACGGTCGCATGATCTTCACCGCCGAAAAGCGCGAAGAGGGTTTCCACCAGTACGCCCTGCGCCGTCAGATCCTCGACGGGGGCGACTTCCACCCGCTCTACGGCAACCGACCGACCCTCGGCTTCAGCTCGGCGACCGAGGTCGTGCACCTGCTGAATCTCAACTTCGCCTTCATCGCCTCGGAGGTCGGTCTCCCGGACGGGGCGGGGATGCTAGTCGTCGGCAACCGGTCCATCGGACCGGACCATCAGGACCGCGGCCTCGACAACCCGGGACACCTCCGCGGCATGAACATCCCGGCGCCGGGGGTCCTCGGGGGCCTCACCGGCGTCTTCCGCTCACCGGCCTCCCTGCCGACCGGACGACTGCTCGCCTCCTGCGACCCCGACGTCAGCGCCATGGGTGACGGCTACGACTGGGACCTCTGCGAGGTGGACTATCGCACCGGAGTCGCCCGGCGAATCGCCGGCGAGGCCGGCATCGCTGACGTAGAGGTCTTGGCGGTGTACGCGCGCTCGCCCCGGGGGGTACTGGTATCGGACGGCAAGGGCGTCGACCGCCCGGACATCATCGCCGGCGAGCCCGACTCGGTCGTCTTGTTCAACGACTTTCCGATGATCGCCGCCCTCATGTTCGAGAACGTGCGAACCCCCAGCGGGCGCCCCATCGACTATGCGATCGGCGGCTTCGACGTCCTCGAGGTTTTGCCGCCCCCGACCGGAGTGGTCAGCTTCGACGAGGTCTCGGCAAACGTGATCACCGACGAGTTCGGACCGCTCTTCGTCGCCAACCGCAACCTCGGCAACGTACGCACCAATGAGGACGGCTCAGCCCATCTGCGCCTCCCCGGGGGTACTCCGGTCCGCTACCGACTCACCGATAGCGCGGGCCAGGCCCTGGTCTTCCCCGAGGGCTCGCCCTTCGCCGGCATGAAGGTCCAGCGCGAACAAGAACAGTACTACCCCGGCGAACGCATCAAGCGCTCGGTCCCGCGGCGCTTCTTCAACGCCATCTGCGGCGGGTGCCACGGCTCCATCAGCGGCCGCGAACTCGACGTCGCCGTCAGCCTCGACATCGTCTCCGGCGCATCGGTCAATGCGGCCGTGGACACGGACCCGATTGACCTCTTCCGGCCCCCCGCGGAACGCGGACCGGCGACGCCCTAGGGCGGCGTCCCTAGGGCCGGTACGTCACCCGCAACACGCCGAAGCGCTCGACGTCGCTCATGGCTCCGCCCCGCCCACTGGGTAGGAAGACGTGAGACCCGCGGTAGGCAACGGAGACGTCGAGGTCGGCGATGATGGTGTAGCGAACCTGGACTTCGATGCCAACGCGTACCCCCCCACTGACGGAGGCTGCCTGGGCCGCTTCTTCGCTCACCGAGTTGATGTACCCGAGCTCGGCCGCTAGACCGAGGGCGAAAGGGCTCTCCTCGCCGATCGGAAATAGAAGACCGCCGCGGCCGTAGAGGCCCGAGAGCGTGTAGGTGGGCATCGACAACTGAAACTCGCTATCGAGGAACCGGAAGCTCCAGCCCGCCTCGACGTCCATGCGTATGGCGCGGGGGCCTTCGGTGAAGGGGAAGTTCAGCTTGAAGCCGAGGCTCAGGTTCTGGGCGCGAGTGTCGACCGTCCGCGTTGTGCCATCCTCGAGGAGGTCCGCCGTCTGGAGGCCCACGGATGTGTAATAGCGGGTGCCAAAACCGACCCGGAGCGAGCTTTCCGCCTGGGGACGCAGCCAGACATCAAACGCGGCATGCACGGCCGGGAAAGGCGACGAGGAGAGGTGGGCATCCCCCTCCTCCGTCGGCACGGTGCTCGCGCGATGCCCAAATCCGAACCCCGCCGTGAGGTCGAAGCGCCATTCCCAGGCCTCGTGGACCGCGCTCTCCTCTTGGCTCTCCTCTTGGTCTTGCACCGCGCGGTCTTCACCGGCGAGGCCTTCGTCGGCGAGGTCTTCGTCGGCCGCCGCTTCGGCGACGGCCTCTTCCCTGACCGTGTCATGGGCGACCTGCTCCCGGGCGGCGGTCGTCGGCGTCCGGGCGCTTCGGTCTTCCTGCCGGCTCATGGATACGGCGGACTGAAGGTCCCTCGCGATGGCCGCATGAACCGTGCGCTGGATCTTCTGCCCCCGCAGGCGGTAGGTCCCCGCGCGAATCTCGTCTCCGGTCTGACCGTGGTAGTAGTTGAGGTGAAGCAGACGGGCGGTCCCGCGGGTGCTCGAGCCCGCGACGACGATGACGTCAACGCCCTGCTGGGGCCCAAAGCGCCGGAGCGCCGGACCGCGGGCGGCCTCGAGACCCTGCCGCCCGGCGGCTCTCGTGTAAGCACGCCCATCGACCAACTGCGCCTCCCACGCGAGAACCCCGGGAACGGCGCGACGAAGGGCCCTCGAAAGGCTCGGCGCGGCGACGAAGAGCGCCTTGCTCGTCTGCGCGGCCGCGGGTGCCTCGCACACGGCCAGCGACGCCGTGACGAGACAGAGAACCAGGAACGATTTCGCTATGGGTGTACTCATCATATCAGCGAGTCAGGTAGACCGCGGCGTTGCCCTGGGGAACGCCATCGGCGTCGAAGTAACTGTCGAGGACCACCCCCCCGGCAGGGTCGGTCAGTCGTTGGACTGAACGGGCGCCGAGGGGACCACTCGTGTATTGGTTGAGCGCACCTGCCCGGGCCTCACGAACCCGGTCGCGGTCCTGGGCGGGATGGGCGGACGCGGTGTTCTGGATGCCGTTGACTTCGACGAGGCCGTCGAGGTTGTAGACGGTGTTGTCCGGGTCGAAGTTGTCGGCCGGCGCGCCATCGGGGCAGTACTGACGGTTGGCGTTGTCGTCTAGGGGATTCACCGGGCAGCCGGTCTCGTCGAAGAGGAAGACACCGGAGCCGAGGCCCGCGACCATGTGCACGAAGAGGGGCGAGTTGAGCTGGTTGCCCGGGTTCTGCCCGATGTGTTCAGCGAGCAAGTCGAAGTCGAGGGATCGGAAATCATCCTCGACCATCGCCGTGCGGAAGGCGTTGTACTCGCCTCCGAACTCATCGAGGCCGTCCTCGGTCATGTGACAGGCTACGCAGTAGCGGGGCCCTTCGGTGGTCGCACCAACCCGTCCGCGGATCGAATGCGCCATCATCGAGTCGTGGCTCAGGGCACCGAAGTTGCCGCGGCCGCCCACCCCCGGGTTGTTGCCGTTGCCCTGACGATCCGTGAACGCGAAGACCTGTGACTCGTCGCCGTTGAGGTCCTCGTATCGGTAGAACACCGCAGTGCCCGGCGCCGTCTGGGTGATCCGCCCCCGGCTGTTGACGCCGAGGTAGAAGGGCACGGGAGTGATGTAGGTGAAGTCCGCGGCGGCCTGGAAGTTCACGATGGGCTCGCCGGTGATGTTGCTGAAGAAGTTGCTGTCCAGGTCGTCGTCGTATTGGTTCTTCAGATGACAGCCAACGCAGTTGTTCGTCCACGAGCTGTGACAGCTCGCGCAGTCCATGTCGTCGGTGTGGCTGAAGCCGAGGCCGACCGTGTCGGGGTCGTCCTGCAAGGGCCCGATGCCGGTCGCCAGGTTCCCGTCGGCGCGCCCCATGGCATACGACGCGGCGGGGCTGTAGATGAAGTTTCCGGTAAGGGGATTGCGGCGACCGCTGTCGACCGTCGTATCCCGGGTCTGCGGGACGAAGTGGCGACCGCCGTTGAGCCGGCTGACGAGCCAGTAGTTGCCATCCGTGTCCCGGGTGACGTGGCGCACCGAGTTTCCGCGCCGGTCGATGGCGCAATCGGCGGCGGTGCCGTCATAGGTCTCGCAAGGGGCCGTCGCGGCGAAGGAGGTTACCCCGCCGTGACATGACTGGCACTCGATGGCCACGGCCTGGTCCATCTGCGAGTTGATGTTGCCGCTCGAGGGGTCGCCCCTCGTACCGTTGTGCACGTCGCGACTTCCGTGGCAGTCGATGCAACCCATGCCCGCGTCGTGATGCACGTCGGCCGGGGTATCGTCGCGGCCGTCGCCATCGTAGTCCTCGATGAGGATGTGCTGCTCCGGTACTCGGCCATTGAACGTATTGTTTCCGACGAGCCGATCGTAGAGCCGCTCATCGCCCGCCGCATTCTGGAAGGTCACCGGGTTCGCGGGGTACTGCGTCCCGTTTTCGACGTCCTGGTTCTGGTCGAGGCGGATGCCCCAGTACTGCAGGACCGTGCGGTTGCTTCCCTGATGGCAACC
>JAFDCW010000380.1 GCA_019312705.1 Deltaproteobacteria bacterium | reverse complement strand
CGAGGACTCCGGGCATCGTCATGCAGTGGGGCGAATACGTGGACGAACGAAGCTATGACGAAGACCGCGAAGCGGTCGTCGGAGCGCTCACGGGCGTCTTGGGAGCGGCGGCCGACAGCGACGAGCGGAGGGAGATCGAAGAGTTGATCGCCAAGCTGGAAAATCCCAACGGCCAAGAGACCCAAGAGACCGAAGACCCCGATGCGTGAGTCCAAGCGGGTTCCCCGGTGACGGACAAGCGCCTCATCCTGGATGCTCTTCTGAACAGGCTCGAGGCTGAAGCCACCGAGTTGCTCTCGGCGGCAGAAACGACTCGCAGCGGGGCGACCCACGCCGAGGCGCGGCCGGAGAACTCCAAGGATACCCGGGCCCTCGAGGCGTCGTACCTCGCCCGGGGCCAGGCCCAGCGCGTCGAAGAGGTGAACGAGCTGATCACTCGGCTGCGCTTCCTCGACCTGCCGAACTACGGAGAAGACGAGGTGGTCGGCCCGGCGGCTTTGGTCGAGGTCGAGATCGACGGAGACCGCATCGAGCATCTCTTCCTCGTACCGGCCGGCGGCGGCCACACCGTCGAGGTCGACGGACGCACGATTCGAGTCATCACCATCGCCTCGCCGGTCGGCCGGGGGCTGCTGGGCAAGGAGGTTGGGGACGACTTCAAGCTCACCATTGTCGGGAAATCACGCGAATACGTCATCGAATCCCTCAGCTGACCCGGGCCGGACCGGGGCCAGGCTTGTCTCTCGCCGAGAGGCCGCGTACGAAGCGGCATGCCCGAGACGACCAGCCCAAAAAACACCGTGCTCTCTTCACTCGCCGCCCTGGCTGCCTTGGCCATGATCATGGCAGCGGCCTGCTCGTCACCGCCGGGGCGTGGCCCGGAGGCGGGACAGCCCGGCGCCCAGGCGAACGGTGACGAAGAAGAGGCGGCGCCGTCCGGGGGGCCCGTAGACGTCGCGTGCGCGACGGTCTCCGCCGACCCGGGCTGGTCGTGTCCCGATGACCCTTCGCTTCGCGGGCGCGCCGGTGGCTCCTGCCCGTCCGGCGAGCCGATGGTCGAGACGCCCGGCGTCTACTCGTTCCCCGAGACCCCGGTCCCCGCCAACGCGATGCCCGAGGGCATCCACATCACCGCGTCCGGGCTCGGCACCTGCGTGGTGCGTCCCGGCGCCGGCAGCGCGAAGCCGGGGGGGACCGACACGGTCGAAGTCCACTACCTCGGGTGGAACGTGGGCGACGGCGTCTTCGATGCGAGCGTCAACCGCCAGACGTCGATCAGCTTCGGCCTCGACCAGGTCATCTCCGGCTGGACCGAAGGCCTCCAGCTGATGAGCGAGGGTGAGGTTCGGCGCTTCTTCATCCCCGAGTACCTCGCCTACCGGGGCCGCCCCGGCCGTCCCGCCGGCATGCTGCTCTTCGACGTCGAACTCCTGAACGTCGAGTAACGTCCTTCATCGCCGCGGCTGCTACACTTCGGGCATGCTTGTTTGGAAGTGGGCGCTCGTGGCCTCGGTCTGCCTCTCTCTTTCGGGCTGTTTCCTCTCCCACCGTACATCCAGCGACCCGGGCACAGACGGGGCCGTGCCAATCGATGCGGGATGCGTGAACCTCGTCTACGAGGACGGCGGTCCCTCCGTGGTGGAGTCCGTCGACCTGCTTCTGATGGTCGACAACTCGAACTCGATGAACGAAGAGCAGGCCTCCCTCGCCGTGGCCCTGCCGAACCTCATCCGGGGGATCATCTCTGGCGACGTGGACCTCGACGGAGACGTCGACTTCGCACCCGTCGGCAGCCTGCACCTCGGGGTGGTGACCTCGGACATGGGCACCGGCGGCGTCGGCGTGCCCACGTGTAATGAACCGAACTTCGGCGACGACGGCGTATTGCGAACCCGGAGCGGATCGGACGACCGAGACTGCGCAGGGTCGTTCCCGACCTTTCTGGAGTTCGACCCTCGCGACGAGGTGACGGTCGAGGAATTCGCCGCGCGTGCGGCCTGCGTGACCACAGCCGGTATCGGGGGATGCGGCTTCGAGCAGCAACTCGACGCCGTGCTCAAGGCGGTGACTCCTTCTCGGTCCCCGGTCGGCTTCGCCATGGGCACCTCCGGTCATAGCGACGGAGCAAACTCCGGCTTTCTGCGAGACGACTCGATCCTCGTCGTCCTGGTCGTCACCGACGAGAACGACTGCTCGGCCCGCGACCCCGAGCTCTTCAACCCCAGCACGTCGATCTACACCGGAGACCTCAACCTGCGGTGCTTCACGTACCCCGGCGCGGTGCATCCAGTCGAGCGCTACATCGATGGGCTCTTGGCGCTTCGCAGTGAGCAACCCGACCGCCTGGTCTTCGCCACCATCGTCGGAATCCCGCTGGACCTCTCGGGAGAAAGCGCCACGACGATCCTCAGAGACCCCCGGATGACCGAGCGCGTCGACCCCGACCTGCCAACTCGCCTGGCCCCGTCCTGCAACGTGCCCGGACGCGGCTTCGCGTTTCCCCCGACGCGGATCGTGCAGGTCGGAGAGGGCATCACGGACGGCGGCGGCCGCTCGCTGAACCTCTCGATCTGCCAAGAAGACTTCAGCCCGGCCGTCGGGCTCATCCTCGAAGAGGTCGCCGCTGCGGCTCGGCCGATCTGCCTCGACCCCTGACGCCTACGGGGCTTCTCTATCAGTCCCAGCGAGACGTGACGGTGAGCGTCCAGTCGCGGACGACACCGGTGCCACGGCCGCCGACGTTCTGAATGAGCAGCCGGTAGATGCCGTTGACGGCGTCGTCGCGGTAGATGGCGCGGTCGATGTAACGCGCTGGCAAGGGGCCGGTCATGGTGGCCCCGTCCCAGAGCACGACGGGGTCCTGTCCGGTGGGCGGGTCGAGGCCGATCCAAAGGCTCGACGGGTCGGTATGCTCGATGTCGATGTCGACGATGATGTCCTCGGGGACGGTCGCCTGGCCAAAGACCGTCACCCGGGAGGCCGTGGGCTGACTCATGGCGATGGACGGAATGGAGCTCATGCCGCCAACGGTGAAGCTGTCACGCATCCACCCCGACGCACAGTAGCCCTGCCCGTAGACGGTCTCGGCGATGCAGATGTTCATCGCGTGGCAGTCCGTGTCGAGGTCGCAGTCGTCCTGGATGCCGGGGTAGTCCGTCGTATCCCGGCACTTGCCGTAGCCCATGCCGCCGGGGCGCCCGGTGCACCGTAGAGATCCTGGGCAGTCGTCGGTGGTTTCGCAGGCCTCGCCGCCCACGGGCAGCGCCACGGCCTCGAACAGGTAGTGCAGCGTGCGCGGGCCGACCCAGTAGAGCTCGATGAGCTGGGCAACCGTCGCGACCGGACGGCCGGCGAGGATCGAGGAGGTCGACCGGGAGGGCACGCTCGCGTCACGCAGTTCTTGTTGGGTGGCGGTGTTCGCGAAGGCGAGGACCCGGTCGGCCTCGGCGTAGGTGAGCTCGATGCCCTCGAAGGTGCCGAGCACATCGTCGTCGGCGGGCAGGTAGTCATTGTAGTAGGCGAACTCCGTGAGGGCCTCGAGGGCCGCGGGGCCAACCCAGCGGACGGCGTCCACCTCCTCGATGCTGTCGAAGAGGTCGTCGTCGCGCGTACCGAATACCGCGTCGGGGCCGTCGCGGTGAGCGATGAGGTTCCCGGCGGTTCGGCGGTCGAGGGCGACGTCGATGTCGAGGAAGAGGAAGTCCGTGCCCTCGCCGTCGTTCAGAAGACTCAGGACGCCGTAGCCCTCGCGGGTGCCTTCGAGGGCCGCGGTGGCGCCATCGGCCTTGCCGTCGATGGTGTCACTGTCGCCCTCATCGAGGGCGGCGGTGCAGCCGGTGAGGGACACGAGGACGGAGGCGAAGAGCAATGCCCGGAGGGGAAGACGGAGTCGCATGGGGGCAGGTAGTGCAAAACCGGGACCAGATGCCGGCACGAGAACCATGCGAGATTCGTTGCAGGTTTCGAGGGTCCCGGTGGCCACTGGCCTAGCCGGCACCGACGAGTTCGGGTGCTACGATTCGAAGGTGTTCACGCGGACAATCGCCGCCCTGAGCCTGACGTGCCTCCTCGCCTGCACGAGCGGGCCCTCGGGGTCAGAGGACAGCTCGGTGCACTGCGCCATCGTCGACGGAGGATGCTCCGAGGGATGTGGACCCATCGAAGCGCAGCGGATGGATAGGGCGGCGATGTGCCGCGAACTACCGCGCACGACCGTCGGCTGCGTGCCTGCTCCGATCATTCTGCAAGGCGTCGACGAGTGCTACCGAACGGCGGATGGGGGCGAGTACCTCGGAAGCCGGTATCCGTGGGATGCCGGCGTTGCGCGCTGCGCGGTACCAACGAGCACTTGGGGAATCTGCGAGTGACATCGGCGCCCCCCGGCGCCGGAGCCGAGCGGTCGCGGGCTCGTTCACGGGGCGTGATCTGTCTGGGCCGGCTGGCGTCCCATCTTCTCGCGACGTAAGATCCCCATCGTGAGTGACGCGGCCAAGAAGCTCCTCGACGAAGTTCTCGCGCTACCCGAGGATGACCAGCGGTGGCTGAGCGACAGGCTCCTCGATCGCGTCGATCCCATCGACGACGATGTTCGCGAGGCTTGGAATCAGGCAGCGATCGGGCGCCTCGAGCGGCTCGAGCGTGGCGAGGACAAACCCGTTCCGTGGGATGAGGCACAAGCCCGCATCCAAGCAGCCCTTCGCGGCGAATGAGCCTCGGCTATCATCCCGAGGCGCTCGGCGAGCTCGTCGAGGCGGTAGCGTACTACCGTGAAATCGACCCCGCACTCAGCGACGACCTCGCAGCCGCGGTCAATGAACGACTTGCGCTGACCGAGCGCGTACCTGGAGCGAGCCGCGTCGAGCCGCAGGCGCCCCCGCGCTTTGACCTCAGGTGGTACCGAATCCGACGCTTCCCCTACTCGCTGCTCATCGGCCTGGTGCGCGGGGAGCGTCTGATCATCGCGCTGGCCCATGCCAAGCGCAGGCCCGGCTACTGGCGAGACCGCCTCGGGTAAGTTGGGTAGGACGATGACAGGCGGCCTGTCACCGCCGCACGCCCACCAGATCCAACAGGAACGCGTAGATCAGCGCCGTCTCTTTGTGGCGGCGGAAGCGACCCGAGGCTCCGCCGTGGCCAGCTTCCATGTTGACGTGAAAGAGCAGGCGGTTGTCGTCGGTCTTCAGCTCGCGCAGGCGGGCGACCCACTTCATGGGCTCCCAGTACTGGACCTGGGAGTCGTGGAGGCCGGTGATGACGAGCATGGTCGGGTAGTCTTGGGCCTCGATGTTATCGTAGGGCGAGTAGGTCATCATGTAGT
>JAFDCW010000019.1 GCA_019312705.1 Deltaproteobacteria bacterium | reverse complement strand
CGGTACGGCCGAAGCGCCGTCCGGCGGCGCCGATGAGGCGAGGGGAGGCGGGAGCGCCGACGACGGTTTGGACGAGTTCGGCTTCGGTGATTCGGTCGTCGTCGCCGTCGAGCCCAACCTCGACGACTTCGAGGCTTTTCGCGAAGAGGCCCGAGCGCTCTTCGCCGCCGGAGAATTCGCCGAGGCGGCTTCGGTCTACGAGGCGGCGACGCAGATGAACCCGGTGCACGCCGGTACCTTCGCGGGGCTCGGGGCGGCGCGGCTACATATCGGAGAGACCGAAGCGGGCCTCGCCGCCTACCAGGAAGCGGTCCGCCTGGCCCCGACTCATTCCGGGTTCCACGCGGCCCTCGGCCGGGCCTATCGTGGAGCCGGCCGCGATGGCCTCGCCCTCGAGTCCTACCGAGAAGCCCTGCGCCTCGACCGCCGCAATCGCATAGCGCGGCGGGCGATTCGAGAGCTCGAAGGCAACTGAGCTGTCGATCAGGGGTCGCTGGCCCGGCAGCCGATGACCTCTTGGTCACCGATCTCGGCGACCATGGACATGGCGTCGGCGTCGAAGATTGTCCCGACCTCGGTGTCGCCGGACCACCAACGGACCCAGTCGTATTGGGCTCCACCGACCTCGAGCCGCAATACGTCGAACTCGTGGTCGTCCGGAATGTCGAACGCCGCGACGAGGTCTTCCTCGGCGCCAACCGCGGTCTGGTACCGGGCGGAGTATAGGATCTGCGCGGCCGTGATCTCGGGGACGTCGGCGATGTCGCTGCGCTCGTAGGTCGTCCCGCTGACGGGCTCGAGGTCGTAGCTGGCGTCGGCGAAGGGGTGGGGCGAGTAGTCGCAGGTATAGGGCTCGGTGCTCGGCGCATCGGGGGAGGGCCCCTCGGGGGCGGTGCAGCCGCGCAGATCACCGTCGCTGCCCGACGCCACCGGCCGCGTCGTGCCATCTTCGAAGACAGTGCCGACCTCGGTGTCACCGGAGTAGAAGCGTACCCAGTCGTAGCTCACCCCGCCTAGGGTGACCGGCACGAGGAAGAACTCGCCGGCGTCGGCCAGGGCGAAGAGATCTTCGCGGGTGAGTCCTTCGACGTCGCTGTAGTCGAGGGTCACGGCCGCGATGATCTGCTCGACCTCGGTGCTGGTTAGAGAGTCGATGTCCTCGAATAAGACCCGACGCGCCCGACCCGAGAGCGCCCACAGCTCGGCGGTGCTGCTACCGAGGGGCGATCCGAAGTCGAAGCTGCATACCGGCGCTGCCGTGCCGCAGTCGGGGTCCGGGGAGGCGCAGAACTCGTCGCACTCCCCGTCGTCGTACCAACTCCGAACGTCGCAGATGTCGCAATCCGCCGGCTCCCCGGCGTCGGCGCAGAGGCGGGAGACCGCATCGGCCTTGCCGGCCGGCTTGGCCACGGCGTCCGAGGCGGGCTCGGTCGTGCAGCCGCTCAACAGCTGAGCGACGAGGGCGCCACCGACCAGACTATTTCGAAGTATGGCTTTCATCCCGTTCTCCATGCGGCGCGCAGCAAGCACGTCCTATGCCGAGAGAGATCGCTCGTTTTTCCCGCAAAACGAGGCCCATCCTCCATCCCGCCGCCGGCAAGTGGATTAGCCGGTGGGCCACGAATCGGCCAAATACGGAAAGCGGCTCTCGAAAGCGGAAGGTATTCCGGGGGCTGACCGTTCGTTATGGTGGCGGGCTCCGGCGCGATGGGGAAATTTCCACAGTGGGTGCGGGTGGTGCGCCGAGCGCTCTTGGTCCGCGAGGTCCTCGCGGCGTCTCTGACGACTGCCGTCGTCACGGGCTCAGCTGCGCTCTCGGCGGTCTTGGTCTTTCCCGACCTTCCGCGCCTACCCCTGCTCGGGCTCCTGGTCGTGGGTCCAGTCATCGGCTGGGTTCGAGCCGCGCGGCGGCGCCCGAGTGACGGCGACGTGGCGCTCTACCTCGACCAGCGCCTCGACGCGGAGGCCTCCATCGTCACGGCCCTCGAACTCGGCGCGGACGACACGGGGCCGTTTGCCGACCAGGTCCGAGATCGCGCCGAGCAGGCGCTTGGCGGTACGACGGTCCAGGACGTGCGCCCTCGGATCGTGGGTTCCGAGCCCTGGGGGCTGCCCCTCGCGGCTGCGTTCTTCACCGTCGCCATTATTCTCCCGCCACCGCCACCGCCAGCGGCGTCGCTTGCGCCGCCCGGGTCTGAGGTGGTGACCATCGAAGACGCGCCGGAGCTGCGCCGTATCGAGCGTCTCCCGGATCAAGCCCGGGACCCCGAGCGTCGGGAACTCCTGCGCGCGGCGGCCCGGGAGGCCCGAGAGCTTCGCCGGGATCTCACCGAGGGCACGGAGGAGCGTGATGCCCTCGACCGCATCGCCGGGGTCCGCGAACAGGTCGAAGGGGCACGGCGCCGAGAAACGGCGGCCGAGCGTCGCGCCCGGGACGCTGCGGTCCTCGCTTTGGAAGGCGAAAGCGAGATGCAGCGCGCCCTTGCGGACCGCGATCCCGTCGCCCTCGACCGAGCCGTCGCCCGGGCCGCCGCCCGCCGCGAGGCCGCCGACCGGGCCCGGGCTCGGCAGGGCCTTCGCGATGCGGCGGAGGCGGCCCGGGAGGCCGGCGACGAGGGCATGGCGGAGTCTTTGCTGCGCCGCGAGCGACTGCTCGAACGCCGCTCCCATCAAGCGGCGCTTGCTCGCCAGCTCGCCGAGGCGATGCCCGAGTTGGCCGCCGCCGGTCTGGGCCGGGCCCTCGAGCGCCTCGACCGCGAAGGCGCCGACGCCCAGCTCACCGAGGCCATGGTCGACGCCATGGGCGAGGCCTGGGCCCGCTTGTCCGCCGAGGAGCGCGAGCGCCTCGCCGAAGCGATGCAAGACGTGAGCGCGACCGAGAACGATCAGGCCGCCGATGATGCCGCGGCGGACGCCGGGGAAATGAGCGCCGACGAAATCGAAGCCCAGCTGCGCGCCGCCCTCGAAAACCTCGACAACCTGCGCACCCAAGTCGGAGGCGGCCCCCAAGGCATGCCCGTAGCCCAGCGCACCAACGGGAACGGGAACGGGAACGGGAACGGGAACGGGAATGGGAACGGGAATGGGAACGGGAACGGGAATGGGAACGGGAACGGGAACGGAAACGGGAACGGGAACGGGAACGGGAACGGAAACGGGAACGGAAACGGCAGCGGAAACGGCAGCGGCTCCGGCCAGGGAGGCCCTGGCCCCGGCGGAGGCTCGGGCCCCGAAGGCGGCGAAACCCCCGAACTCGCCGGCGCCGACGGAACCCTGGCCCGGGTGAGGCCGATCCGAGGCTCCGGTGCGCCCTCGCGGCGCGAAACACGATGGGTGAATCCCGACGGCACGCCCCTTTCCGAGACCATTGGGCAGGCCTCTGGGACCACCGGCGCCGCCGCGGGAGAGCCCATGGCGATCGAGCGGGCAAGTTTGCCCGAGGACTATCGAGACCACGTGCGCGTATTCTTCGGAGGCGAGTGATGGCGGGCAATGAAGAGCAGATCGAGCAATTCCACCAAGTAGCCGCGAGCCTCCGGGGGGCTGTTGGCAACGTCATCGTGGGGCAAGAGGCGGTCGTCGAGGAGGTGCTTCTCTGTCTCTTCGCGGGCGGCCACGCGCTCCTCGAGGGTGCGCCCGGGCTCGGCAAGACGCTGCTCGTGCGCACGCTCGCGCAGGCGATGCACCTCGATTTTTCGCGCATCCAGTTCACTCCGGACCTGATGCCCGGGGACATCGTCGGCACCAACGTCGTCGTCGAGGACGAAAAGGGGCGCAAGAGCTTCCAGCTCCAGAAAGGGCCCATCTTCGGCCAGTTGATCCTCGCCGATGAGATCAACCGCGCGACGCCGAAGACCCAGAGCGCGCTCCTCGAGGCGATGGCCGAACACCACGTGACCATCGCCGGGGAGCGCCATCGCCTCGACCAGCCTTTCTTCGTGCTCGCGACGGAGAACCCCATCGAGATGGAGGGCACCTATCCCTTGCCGGAGGCGCAACTCGACCGTTTCCTCTTCAAGGTCCTCGTGCCCCAGCCGGACGAGGACACCCTCGTCGGCATCCTCGATCTCACGACCGGGACCGCGCGTCCCGAGGTGCCGCGGGTGGTTGACGGCGAGACCCTGCTCTCGCTCCGAGGTCTCGTCCGGCAGGTCCGGGTCGCCGAGCCCCTCACCCGGTATATCGCCCGCCTGGTCCGAGCCAGCGACCCCTCGTCGGGCTCGGCTGCGCCCTCTGCCCAACGGCTTCTCCGCTATGGCGCCGGAGTACGCGGTGGCCAGTCCCTGGTCCTCGCGGCGAAGGTGCACGCCCTGACTCAGGGCCGCGCCCAGGTCGCGTTCGACGACATCGAGCGCGTCGCGTTGCCGGCGCTGCGGCATCGCATCATCCCCAGCTTCGAAGCCGAAGCCGACGGAATCCCGCCCGATGAAATCGTGGGCCGAATCCTCGACGAAGTAGAGAAGGTGCCCGATTCGGTCGCCGCTATCGCCTCGTGAATCGGCTCGGTTCCATGCTCGGGCTCGCTGCCCTGATCGCATTTCTGGGGGTCTCCGGCTCTCTGGCGACCGCGGCGGCCCAGGCCCCGGCGCCGCCCCCCGTCGCGCTCACCGCGGTGCCCCTCTTCGGAGAGCCGCTGCTGCTCCCCCGGGCTCACGTTCCATTGCTCGTGACTGCTCAGAATCGCACTGGCGGCACCCTCACCGGCCAGGTTGTCGTCGAGGCGACCCATCACGCCGCGGGGCGCCGCCGCTATCAGATCGCCATGGATCTTCCGGCGGGAGAAGAACGGCAGGTGGTGGTGACCCCCGCCGTGCTCGAAGGCTGTTCCATCACGACGACCTATCGCGTCGATGGACGGCCCCTCGCGACGGTGGTCCTGCATCCCGGGTACTCCATGGCGGTCCAGGGGATAGTCCTCCTCGACAACCCATCGCATCTGCGCGGCGCGCTCCTCGAGATGGACATCGAAGAGCCACCCATCGACATGTACAGCTCGGCCCGGATGGTCCGGGTCCCGGTGGGAATCGCGCCCGTCGATGCGCGCAGCATGGACCCGATCTTGCCCACGAATCCGGCGGGGTGGTCGACGGTCCGGACGGTCCTCGCGTCGGCCCCGTCTTTCGAGGGGCTCCCAGACCGGGAGCGCGGGGCGCTGCTCGATTGGCTGCGTGCCGGCGGAGATCTCGTGGTCTTCTTGCGCACCGACGCCGACCTCCGAGCCCCTGCCCTCGGGGCATTCTTCAGGCACGCCGAAGTGGTCGAAGTGCCGCGCTCATCTGGGCCGACGGGCCTCGTCCCGGGAGATGGCCCCCTTCGCCAACTCACCGGGGCCGGTGTTCGCCAGGAGGTCTTCGGGGGGTCGATGCGTTTCGGCTTCGGCCGCGTTCACGCCGTCACCTACGAGGGGACTTCTCGGCGCCTCGCCACCGCCCCCGAGACTCGCAGCTTGGTCATGGCGATTATCGCTCGCGGCCACGTTCCCGGGAGAGGCGCGCCCTCGCTCGCTCTCGGCCGCCTCGACGACGGCTATCCGGCCGGCAACGCTCGCTTCGAGACCCTGCGGCCCTCCCTCGACCCAAACGAGGGCTACCGCCTGGCCCTGGTTCTGGTGGCCTTCGTCTTGCTTTTCTACGTCGTCCTCGTCGGCCCGGTAAACTTCCACTTCGTCGGCAAACGCGGAAAGCCGACCTTAGCCCTGCTGACCACCCCGGTCGCCGCGGCGGCGTGTTTGTTGGTGCTGCTCGCGGTCGGCTACATCGGCAAGGGAACCCGGATGAGATACCGGGCGGTCGAGGTCGTCGAGGTCGTCGAGGGTGACCGCCGGGGGCCAGGGCGGCGGTACAGCGGGCTCTTCTTGACGCGCCCTCTGACCTTCGACTTTCCGGCTCCTCCGGGGTCTCTCGCTTTCGACGTCGCCGCGGGGGGAGAGCATCCGGCGGTCGAGGTCGAGGGTGCCGGGACCACGCTGCGGCGTATTCGCGGCGGGCTTTGGGAGACGGTCTTCGTTCGAGAAGATCACATCGCAGACATCGGCGGCGAGGTGGTTTTCCAGCGACGAGACCAGCGCGTCGTGGGGGTCACCAATGGGACCCATCGGGATCTCCGAGGCGCGGTCGTGGTCGATGGCGTGGGCGCCGTTTACCGCATCGGGGACGTGCCGGCGGGGGGTACGGCGGAAGTGCCCGGGTCGGTCGCCATGAACCTCGGTACGGAGAGGTCCTTCTGGGGGCCGGAGGACGCCCTCGTCGGCCAGCTCGCCGAGGCCATGGGAATCGACCGCAATCGCCGGAATCTGCTGCCGGGAATCGCGAACCT
The DNA here is from genome assembly GCA_019312705.1 of Deltaproteobacteria bacterium. The sequence continues at coordinate 9,206 of JAFDCW010000019.1, read as the reverse complement.
CCTCGGGGGCCACCTCTCCGTCGGCGCCACGCCGGTCCTCTTTGCCTTCACCGAAGTGGACCGCGGTGAGGTCGCCGATACCTTTGGACCGGAGTTCGACTACCAGTTCATCCGGGTCGTTCCGGACCTCGAGAGAGGTGAGCGATGATCAAAGTCGAAGGCATCAGCCACCGCTTTGGCAGCTTCCTGGCGCTCCAGGACGTGTGGTTTCGAGTGCCCCGGGGCGAAATCTTCGGTTTCATCGGGCCGAACGGGGCCGGCAAGACCACCACCCTGCGCATGATGGCGACGCTGCTCCAGCCCGACGTCGGCCGGGTGCTGATCGACGGTGTCGACGTGGTCGAAGATCCCGCCGCCATTCGTCAGCTCATCGGCTTCATGCCCGACGACTTCGGCGTCTACGAGCGCGTCACGGTCCAAGAGTATCTCGACTTCTTCGCCGCGGCTCACGGGCTCACCTACGAGAGTCGCGGGCGCACCGTCGACGCGGTCATGGAGCTCACCGAGCTCGGCGGGCTGCGCACCCGCCTCGTCGCCCAGATGTCGAAGGGCATGAAGCAGCGCCTCGCCATCGCCCGCACGCTGCTGCACGACCCCGAAGTGTTGATCCTCGACGAGCCCGCGAACGGCCTGGACCCCCGGGCACGCATCGAGATGCGCGACTTGATCGAGGAACTCCAGAGCCTAGGAAAGACCATCGTGCTCTCGAGTCACATCCTGACCGAGCTGAGCGATATGTGTACCTCGGTCGCCATCCTCGAGAAGGGTCGCCTGCTCGCTGCCGGGACCGTGGGAGAGATCGGTGAAACCCTCAACCCCGAGCGCGCCGTGCGCCTGCGCTTCCTGGCGCATCCCGCCGACACCACCGACCTCGCCTCGGCGTTTGCACAGCTGCCCTTCGTCGGTGCCATCGAGCGGCAGCCCGATGGGGACTACCGGGTCGCGTACCGGGGCGGCGACTCGGAGGTCGCGGCCATCGTGGCGGCGGCGGTCGGTGCGGGTCTCCTGGTGGTCCGGGTCGAACCCGATGTAAACGACCTCGAACGCATTTTCCTCGAAGTGACGAAGGGGGAGCTCCAGTGAGCGGTCCCGAGCAGGGGGGCGCCGGTGGCCCCGCGACGGCCGCCACGGGAGCGACGGAGAGCCTTGTCGACCGCATCAAGAGCGCGCTCCTTCTGACGCTCCGGGATCCGAACCCCATCCTCGTCAAAGAGCTGCGCTCGACCTTCCGGACCAACCTCTTCATTCGCTTCCTCTACCTCTCAGTCGGCGTGATCGGCGTGATCGTGCTCGGCGGTGGCGCGATGGTGGCCGCGGGGCCGATGCCCCCGGCGGCCGTCGGCCAAGTCGTCTTCCAGATCTTCTTTTCCAACGCGCTACTCATCGTCAGCCTCGCGGCCCCCGCCTACGCCTCGACCATGATCACCGCCGAGCGCGAGGCCCAGACCTACGAGTCGTTGATCCTGAGCGGGATGGGGGCGTGGCGAATCGTCCGGGGAAAGTTTGCCGCAGCCTACGCCTCGATGTTCCTGGTCCTCGTCGCCCTCGGGCCCATCGTGGGCATCGCGTTCATCTTCGGCGGCATTTCCCCGGTCGAGGTGTCCATCGGGTTCCTAGGCGTGCTCCTGGTGCTGGCGACCGCCATTGCCCTCGGCGTCGCCGTGAGCGCCCGGGCCACCTCGAGCCGCATCGCGATTCTGATCTCGACCGTAGTGTTCGCCCCGGCGGCCCTCTTCTCGGTGAGCCTCATGACCGGCCTCGGAGAGCTTGCCCGCGACGTATGGCCGACCACCATGCAGGGGCCGTTCTGGTGGACGGACACCCTGGCCAACCACTTCGCCGATCCTCGGGTCCTCGGCCTCCTCGTCGCGCTTCCGCTCTACGTCTTCCTCATGCCCGTGTGGCTCTTCCTCGCCTCGGCGGTCTCCGGGATTCGCCCCGAGGCCGAAGACCGTTCGACGCCCTTCAAGTGGTGGGCGCTGGTCGCCGCCTTCGGGGCGGTGGTCATCGTCGCTTTGGTTCCCCTCCTCGCCGTCACCGCCAAGACGGTCACCTTCGTTTCGCTCATCATGGGGCTCTCGGGCGGGTGGCTCCTGATCTTCATCGCCCTGGTCTTCATGAACGAGCCCCCGCTACCGCCGCGGCTCTACGTATTGCGCTCGCGCGCGAGCCGCTTCGGTCTGATCGGGCGGGCAGTGGGCCCCGGGGCTGCACCCACCCTGCGCTTCGCGGCCCTGGTGATCTTCGGGACTGCCGCGGCAATGGCCGCCCCGGCGGTGATCGTTCGCCGGATCATTTGGCCCGCGTGGGTTGGTCACGGCGGCGGTGACGTCGCGCTCCTGATCGCCGCGGTGGGCAACGCCGCCGTGGCCTTCTGCTTTCTCGCTTTCGGGGTGTGGCTCCGGGTCTTGCTGCGCAACGGAGTTGCTGCTCGCGTGCTCGCCGTCGCGGCGGCGATGTTCGTCGTGATCATTCCGCCCATGGCGGCGGTGATCGTCGATCCCAACGCCTTCGAAGCCCTCGATCGGGAGGTCCCATTCCTGGTGCAGGTTTCGCCGATCGCTCACGTCGTCTATTCCGTCGATCTCGTCGGGGGAAGTATGGGTGGGACCGAGGCGCTGGGTGCGATTCTGCCGGTCCTGATCTACGGATCGTTTGGCGCAATCTTCTGGGTCTTGGTCGAGATGCGCTGCGCGAAGGTCCGGCGCCTCGACGACGCCCGTCGGGAGGAGCGCGACCGCCGCGCGCGCACGAGCGAGCCGCCGGCCCCGTTGCTCCAGCGCCGGTCCCGCCCGTCCCTGGCCACAGCGATAGCTCAGCGCAATGACGCACCGGATGCCGATGACGCCGATGGCGTCCCGGACGCCGATGACGCCGATGCCGCCGGCGGCTCCGAAGAACCGGGGCCGGCTTCGTGAGCCCCGAGGCCCGGCGGGACCCCGCCCCGGGGGTCGGTGAGGGCTCCAGCGCGAGCCTCCTGAGCCCGGACTTCATCCGCCGCCTCGCCCGGCTCCGGGTCCTCGCTCGTCGCCGTTTCGCCGGGACCGCCGGGGGGTCTCGGCGGTCGACCCGCCGCGGCTCGAGCGCCGAGTTCGCGGACCACCGGCCCTACTACCAAGGGGACGATACGCGCCGCATCGATTGGAATGCCTATGCGCGCCTCGAAGAGCTGGTCCTCCGCCTCTACGTCGCCGAAGAGGACCTCTGCCTCTATCTCTTCGTCGATTCGTCCCGCTCGATGGGCCTCGGTTCTCCATCGAAGCTGCACGCTGCCAAGCGCATCGCCGCGGCTCTCGGGTACGTTGCCCTGACGGGCTCCGAGCGGGTCTCCGTCGTGCCCTTCGGGGCGGGCATCCGCCGGCCTCTTCCTCCCGTCCGCGGCAAGGGCAAGGTTGGCGCGCTGCTTCGGCACCTCGACGCCCTCGAGGCGGACGGCGGGACGGATCTCGACCAGGCCGTGGGCGAGTTCCTGGCCCGGCGCCCCCGGCCCGGGGTCGTCGCCGTCATCTCCGATCTGCTCGACCCCGGCGGCTACCAACGGCCCCTCGAGCGCCTCGGATCGGCTCGTCACGAACCCGCCGTCTTCCACGTCTTGGACGGGGCCGAGGTGAATCCGGAGGCGGGCGGAGATCTGGTCCTCGTCGATTCGGAACGCGGCGCCCGCGTCGAGGTCTCCCTCGATGCCCGCGCCATCCGAGCCTACCGCGGGCGCCTGACGGCCTTCCTCGAGGGGGCCGAGGCTTGGGCTAAGCGCCGCGGCGTCTCCTACGTTCGTCTCTTCGGCGAAGCAGCGTTCGAAGAGGCCCTCCTAGACTACCTACGCGGCGCCTGACAATGCCGTTCACTCACGCCATTCGCCGGCTTACGTCCTCATCGCCTCCCTGCGACGCACCTATGGTGCGCCTCAGTCGGCGCTTCCGGTCGCGCTCGGCGACTGACGCAATTGAACGACATTGGGTTTGAGCGAAGATGCAGCTCCTCGCTCCCCTACAGCTCCTCTGGTTTGGTCTCGCGGTACCGCTGGTCTTGCTCTACGTGCTCAAGCGCCGGCGCACCGAACGTGAGGTGGGCTCGACCCTCTTGTGGGAGCAAGCGCTCCGGGACCTGCGCGCGGAGCGTCCGTGGAAGCGCCTGATGCCCCATCTGTCCTTGCTGCTTCAGCTCCTCGTCCTCGCGGTGGGGGCCATCGCTTTGGCCCGCCCCGTCGGCGTCGGCGGCGCTACCGCCGGGGCGCGGACGGCGGTGGTCATCGACACGTCGTCTTCGATGGCGGCGTTCGAGGGAGGCGTGACCCGCTTCGACCTCGCCCTCGGGGTCGCCCGGTCCCTCGCCCGGGCATTGCCCCCGGGCGGCGATCTCATGCTCATCGAAGCGGCCGCCGCTCCGGCCGTCGTCGCCGCCCCTTCGGCAGACGCGACCGGACTCGAGGCGGTACTCGGGCGCCTTCGCGTCCGGGGCGGCCGAGCCGATCTCGAAGCGGCCATCGACCTCGCCGCGGAGCGGCTCCGGGGCGCGCCGGCGGGTAGCCGAATCGTCGTACTCACGGACAGCGCGATGGACGGCGAGATCGCCCTCGACGGTCGCAGCGCGCCGGTGGAGGTGCAACGAGTCGGTACCGATCTCCCGAACGACGCGATCGTCGCCGTCGATGTCCGGTCCCGGGGAACCGACGAGCACCCCGACCGAGCCGACATCTTCGTACGTATTCACCGCTTCGCGGGCGACCCGGCGGATGTTTTCGTGACCGCCTCCGTCGGCGACGAAACCCTCGCCTCGCGCCGCATCTCGGTTCCGGCCAACGGCGCCGAGTCGGTCGTACTCACGGCCGACCTTCCCCCCGGCCCCGACGGGCGGGCTCCCCTGGTGCGCGTCGTCCTCGGCCGGCCCGACGGCGTGCCCGATGCCTTCCCCCTCGACGACGTCGCGGTCGTACCGTCGCCGGCCGCAGGCCGGTTGCCCGTCTTCCTGATCGGGGCACCGGTCCCGGCGGTCGAGCGCGTCTTCCGCACCGATCCGGAGGTCGAACTCTTCGCGACGACTCTGGCGGCCCTCGGCGTCGGCTCCGATGGTTCCGATGGTTCCGATGGTCTCCATGGACTCGACGGACTCGACGGACTTCTAGTTTTTTTGGGAGACACGCCGCCCTCGCCGCCGTCGGGCGACAGCGTCGTCGTCGCCCCGACCGGAGACGCCGTCTTCGACCTCGCCCTCGGTGAGGAGAGGGCGTCGCCGCAGATCATCACCTGGGACGAGAACGACCCGCTCCTGCGCTTCGTCGAACTCTCCGACGTGCACCTCGGCGCCCTCCGGCCGATCGAGTCGCCGGCGGCGCGGACCCTCGTTTCGACGGATCGCGGTCCCGCCGTCGCGACAATTTCCCGGGCCGTTGGCGAGACGACCCTCGTGGCCTTCGACCCGGCGGCGAGCGACTGGCCGCGGGATCCGTCCTTCGTCGTCTTCTTTCGCAACGTCATCGAGCGCGCCCGGACCCGTCGGGCCGCCGGCGGCATCGCTCCGGGGGCGGTGGGCGAGGCGCTCCGGGTTCCGGTCCCGGCGGGGCAGGCCCTCGAGGTCACGACCCCGTCCGGGCACACGCTCTCCGCCACGGCCCGGGGGGACCTCGCGGTGGTCGCGGTTCCCGCCGAGACAGGGGTCTTCGAGGTCCGGGCCGGAGACCGGACGCTGGTGGCTCTGCGCAATCACCTCGACCCCGAGGAGAGCGACCTTCGGGCCCGAGCGCGCTTCGTCGTAGGGGACCGGGAGGCGGTCGGAGCGAGGGCGGCCGTCGAACGGGCCGAGTCTTGGCCGTGGTTCGCCGGGGTGCTGATCCTCTTGCTGCTCTTCGAGATGCTGTGGGCCACCCGGAAGGGGGCGGCGACGTGATTCGCGTAGGCGCGCCGTGGCTGCTCTTGGTCGGCCTGCCTGTCCTGGCGCTCATGCTGTGGCGTCTGCGCGCTCTGCCGTCGGGCCACGCCGGGTTCAGGCGCCGCGCCATCCAAGCGGCCATGGCGCTCTCCCTCGTCGCCGCGGTGCTGGCCCTCGGTCGCCTCGAGGTAGGCGCTCAGGTCGACCGCCTCGCCGTGGTCTTTGCCCTCGACCGCAGCCGCAGCGTCGAGCGCGCCGGGGAGAGTGGGGCGACCCGGGCCCGCGAGGACGTTCGCCGCGCGACCACCTCGATGGAGGTCGATGACAAGGCAGGGCTGGTGGTCTTCGGCGCCGAGGCGGCCACCGAGGTGGTTCCCTCGCCGCGCCCGTCCTTCGGAGCGGTGCGGGCGAGCGTGCCTCGCGACGGGACCAACATCGGTGGCGCGATCCGGCGGGCCCTCGCGGACCTCCCGGCGGAGCATCTGGGGCGCATCGTGGTCATCAGTGACGGCGTCGAGACGGACGGGGATGCCCTAGCCGCCGCTGCGAGCGCGGCGAGCCGAGGGGTGCTCATCGACGTCGTCGCTATCGAACGCACGCCGAGCCCCGAGATCGCGGTGGCCAGGGTGCGCGTCCCCCAGACCGCGAACCCTGGCGAGCCGGTCGAGCTGCGCATCGTTACCCGGGCGACCGAAGCGGCCCCGGTCAGGGTTCGGGTGACGCGCAATGGCGAAGTGATCGCGATGGCCGAGGCGCAGATCCACGCCGGGGACGATGTTCTGGTCATGCGGGATATCGCGCCAGCGGCGGGCGTGCATCGCTACGACGTACTCATCGAAGGGCTCGCCGCCGGAAGCGACGCGTCCCCGGAGAACAATGAGGGCGGCGCCTTCATGCGCGTCTCCGGCCAGTCCCGGGCGCTGGTCCTCGCGGGTGTGCCGGCGGAGGCCGGGGCCCTCGCCGACGCCCTCGGCCGGGGCGGCGCGGTCGTCGAAGTCCAGGGCCCGGCCGGCGCCCCCGCGGACCTGGCGACCCTCGCGAGCTACGACCTCCTGGTGCTCTCGGACATTCGGGCTCGCGCTTTCACCGAGGACCAACTGCGCATGATTCGCAGCTACGTCCGGGACCTCGGCGGCGGCCTGCTGATGGTCGGGGCCCGGGGCGCGTTCGGTCTCGGCGGCTACGCCTATACGCCCATCGAGGAGGTCCTCCCGGCGACCTTCGACCTGCGCCAGCGGCGCGACCGGGCGTCCCTCGCCATGGTCATCGCCATCGACAACTCGGGGTCCATGGGCATGGAGATAGCGCCGGGCAAGACGAAGCTCGACGCCGCCAATGAAGCCGCCGCCCGGTCCGCCCAGTTGCTCTCCCCCTTCGATCGCGTCGGCGTCATGCACGTCGACACGGCGGTGAGCTGGACCCTTGCCATGACCGCCGTCGACGATCCCGACGGCATCGCGGCGGCGGTCCGCCGCGCCCAGCCCGGGGGCGGCGGGATCGACGTCGACGTCGCGCTTCCCGCGGCCTACGACGCCCTGCGGTCCGAGGCGACGCAGCTGAAACACGTCCTGCTCTTCAGCGACGGCGATGACTCCCAGGGCCTCGGCGGGTTGCGATCGGTCGTCCAGGGTGCAGTCGATGACCAGATCACCACCACCATCGTCTCGATGGGTAACGGCTCCTACACGCCGGAGCTCGAGGTGCTCTCGGGGATCGGCCAGGGGCGTTTCTACATCGTCGACAATCTGAACGAGCTCCCGCGCATCTTCACCGAAGAGACCATCGAGGCGAGCCGGTCGGCGATCGTCGAAGAGCCCTTCGTGCCGAGCCTCGAGGCTCGCGGCGGGCCCACCCGGGGCATCGACTTTGCCGCGGCCCCGGCCCTCGGCGGCTACGTCGTCGTCAACGCCCGGCCCGCGGCGTCGGTCCTCCTCGGCGCGAAAGACGACGATCCGCTCCTGCTCACCTGGCAGCACGGCGTCGGTCGGAGCGCTGCGTTCGCGACCGACGGGGGGTCCCTCTTCGCCCGGTCGTGGCTCGCCTGGTCGGGCTATCCGGCGCTCTTCAGTCAGCTCGGGGCGGACCTTGCCCGGGGCCCCGAGCGAAGCGACGCGCGGGTCTCGGTGCGCCTCGACCGGGGCGTCGGGCGAGTGGTCGTCGAAGCCGTGGATGAGGAGGGGCGCTACCGCAACTACCTAGACCTTTCGGCAACCGTCGCCGGGCCGGGGGGCCGCCGCATCCCCGTCGTCCTCGGCCAGAATGGCGCGGGGCGCTACGAGGGCACCTTCGACGCGGCGGTGCCGGGGCCCTACCTCGTGACGGTTCGGGAAAGCCAAGACGGAGAAGCGGGGCTCGTCGGCAGCGCCGGGGCGGTGCGCTCCGCCGGGGACGAGCTTCGCGGCGAGGGCACGGACCACGCGTTGCTCGCCCAGGTCGCGGCGCTGACCGGGGGCGTCGTCCTGACCGACATCGGCCGCGCTTTCACAGACCGGCCGACGACGGTCTACGCGTATCGACCGCTTTGGCCGCAGCTCTTGATTGCGGCGATGGCCTTGATGTTGCTGTCGGTTGCGCTTCGGCGTTTGGTGATCCCAGCGCACGTATTGCAGCGCGCTGTGCCGGCGCGGCTATGGCGACTCTTGGGTGGCCGGGTGCATCAGGCGGGGGGTGCGGCTGATGGTCCCGACCCGGCCGCGACCCTCGGCGCGCTGCACCGGGCGAAGTCCGAGGGCCGGCGAGGACGCGCGCGGGACCGCGAGGTTGCGGCGGAGGTCGAGGCCGCGATGGGCGCGGCGCCAGCTTCTGATGCAGGGGAGGCCTCGCGACGGGGCGAGGCTGGGGAGGGCTCAAGTCCGGGTGACTCGTCATCTCCGAGTGAGCCGCCACCCGCGGCCGGCGCGGGGCCGGGAGGGCCGGAGCCGGCAGGCCGCCGGCAGTGGCGCCGGTAGTGCTTGCCGGCGCTCCCGTTCCCGTTCCCGTTCCCGTTCCCGTTCCCGTTCCCGTTCCCGTTCCCGTTCCCGTTCCCGTTCCCGTTCCCGTTCCCGTTCCCGCTTCCGTTCCCGCTTCCGTTCCCGCTTCCGTTCCCGCTTCCGTTCCCGCTTCCGTTCCCGTTCCCGTGTCCGTCACCGTTCCCGTGTCCGTCGCCGTTCCCGTGTCCGTCGCCGTTCCCGTGCAACGGCTCTTCTGCGCTTCGCTCCGAACTCGCCGGCGATTGCGAGACGTGTCCTTTGTTGCTCCTTCGCTCGGGGCGCCTGGACGGTGCCACCGTGCTCGACCGAGTAAAGGCGAGGGCCCGATGCGGGCCCGGCGAGCGAGCGCCGGCTGCGGCCTTGACTAGGCCA
>JAFDCW010000018.1 GCA_019312705.1 Deltaproteobacteria bacterium | reverse complement strand
CGCGCCCTCGGCATGCGGCACTACGACGTGCAGCTCATCGGGGGCATGGTCCTCCACGACGGACGCATTGCCGAGATGAAGACCAGTGAGGGTAAGACCCTCGTCGCGACCCTGCCTTGCTACCTCAACGGCCTCAGCGGCAAGGGCGTGCACGTCGTCACCGTCAACGACTACCTCGCCAAGCGTGACGCCGAGTGGATGGGCAAGCTGCACAACTTCCTCGGGGTGACCTGCGGCGTCATCCACAACGGCCAGTCGAATATCGAGAAGAAGGGTGCCTACGCCGACGACATCACCTACGGCCAGAACAACGAATTCGGCTTCGACTACCTCCGCGACAACATGAAGTTCAGCATCTACGACTACGCTCAGCGTCCGCTGAACTATGCGCTCGTAGATGAAGTCGACTCCATCCTCATCGATGAGGCGCGCACGCCGCTCATCATCAGTGGCCCCGGCGAGACGGCGTCCGACAAGTACAAGCGCATCAACGACGTCATCCCCAAGCTGCGCAAGGACGAGCACTACGAGGTCGACGAGAAGGCCCGGAGCGCGACCCTCACGGAAGAGGGCATGGAGCGGGCCCAGGAGATCCTCGGCCAGATGGGCCTCCTCGAGGCGAGCAGCGAGAGCTACCGCGACGCCGCGGCCTACAACCTCTACGACCCGGTCAACCTCCAGTCCCTGCACCTCCTCCAGCAGTGCCTGCGCGCCCACGCCCTCTACAAGCGCGACCAGAGCTACATGGTCAGCCAGGACGGCAAAGTCATGATCATCGATGACTTCACGGGGCGAACGCTCCCCGGTCGTCGCTGGTCCGACGGGCTGCACCAGGCCATCGAGGCCAAAGAACACGTCAAGATCAACGACGAGAACATCACCCTCGCCACGATCTCCTTCCAGAACCTCTTCCGCCTCTACGACAAGCTGAGCGGCATGACCGGTACCGCCGACACCGAGGCGGCGGAGTTCCACAAGACCTACAAGCTCGAGACCGTCGTCATCCCGACGAACAGGCCCATCGCCCGAGCCGACAACGAAGACGTCGTCTACAAGACCGAGCCCGAAAAATTTCAAGCCATCGCCGACGAACTCATCGAGCGTCACGACGCCGGGCAGCCGGTGCTCGTCGGTACGACGAGCGTCGAGAAGTCCGAGGCCATCGCCAAGGCCCTGCATCGGAACGAGATCAATTTCAACGTGCTCAACGCCAAGCAGCACGAGATGGAAGCGTACGTCGTCGCCCAGGCCGGTGAGCCTGGGGCGGTCACCGTCGCGACGAACATGGCCGGCCGAGGCACGGACATCGTCCTCGGGGGTAACCCCGAGATGCTCGCCCGCCTCGAGGTCATGCAGCGCCACGCCGCCGAGCTGGCGCGCATCGACCAGCTGCGTCGGGAGGCGGTCGAGGCCCGGGTCGAGGGCGGCGGGGACGACGACGAAGACCTTCCCGAGGTCCCCGAGTTCGATATGGACGCCGCGATCGATGAGGCCATCCCGCGCTACGAGGCCAAGTGCAAGGAGGCCAAGAAGGAAGTGATCGCCGCGGGCGGTCTCTTCATCCTCGGCACCGAGCGCCACGAATCACGGCGAATCGACAACCAGCTCCGCGGCCGCGCCGGTCGCCAGGGGGACCCCGGCGAGTCCCGCTTCTACCTGAGCCTCGAAGATGACCTGATGCGCATCTTCGCCGGCGATAAGGTCCAGAGCATGATGGACCGCCTCGGCATGGAAGACGGCGTCCCCATCGAGCACAAGTGGGTCACAAAGGCCGTCGAGAATGCGCAGAAGAAGGTCGAAGAGCGCAACTTCGACATGCGCAAGCACCTCCTCGACTACGACGACGTGATGAACCAGCAGCGCAAGGGCGTCTATACGCTGCGCCGCCAGGTCCTCACCGGCCAGTACCGGACCGTACCGACCGAGGAGGAAATCGAAAAGGGCGTGCGCCCCGAGCCCGTCGTCACGGAGATCAACGAGGATTTCTCGGAGCTCGCCCGGCCGATCCTCGAACAGATGATCAAGCACCACGGCTCGCCGACTCCCCACCTCAGCGCGACGCCAGAAGAGATACAGGCGCACCGCGAGGAGATCGGGAAGCGTCCGATCGAAGAGATCGAAGAGGTTCGGTACCTCGACCTCGAGCGCGACGTCTACGGTTGGTTTGGCTGCAGCCTCGAGCTCAAGAAGCTGCGCAAGGACCCCCAGGGGGCCCTCGACCTCATCATCGACGAAGTCGGCATGAGCCTGACCGAGCAGTACGAGCGCTTGCTCGATCTGGTCGACGGAATCATCGGAACCATGGTCGAGCACGCCTGCCCGGCCAACAAGCACTACGACGACTGGGACCTCGACGGCCTCGCCAAGGCCTACGAAGAGCAGTTTTCCATCGACTACACGGGAGGCGAGGGCTTCAACGACCGCGAAGACCTCGCGGCCAAACTCTACGAGGACGCGGAAGCGGTTCTCCTCAAGAAGGTCGAGGAGATCGGCGCGCTCAACTACCTGCGCTTCTTCCGAAACCTCTACATGCAGGAGATCGACCGCCAGTGGATCCAGCATCTGCAGGCGATGGATCACCTGCGCGACGGCATCGGCCTCCGCGGCTACGGGCAGCGTGACCCGAAGCGCGAGTACAAGCGCGAGGGCTACGACATCTTCCGTTCGATGACCGAGTCCGTCCAAGGCGTGGTCGCGAGTTCGATGTTCCGGGCCCGGGTGAAGACCGAGGACGTCGACCGCCTCGAGCGCGAGCGCAAGAGCGCGGCCGAGGCGCGGCTGCGCGGCATGAGCGCGAGCCACCCGGAGACCGGGCAGAAGCTGGCTCCCGGCCAGCCGGCCCAGGCGGGGCGGGGGGGTCAGCCCGCGGCCGGAGGCGGTGGGGTTGGCGCGCAGAATCGCAAGCAACGGCGTAGGGCTGCGGCCCGGGGCGACGGCGGCGGCGCGGCTCAAGGGGCAGCGCCGCAGCAGGAGGCAGCGCCGCCGAGCCGGCCGCAGACGGTAAAGCGCGACCGGCCGAAGATCGGGCGGAACGACCCGTGTCATTGCGGGAGCGGCAAGAAGTACAAGAGCTGCCACTACCGCGACGACCAGCGGGGGGCGCACCCGCCGAGCTAGAGGGCGCGGGGGCGTCCGCGCGGTCGCCGAGCCGGCCCTCGGAACTCGGGGACGCTCTTGGGGAACTCGGGGACGCTCTTCGTCTTCTTCGTCTTATTGACCCAGCCCGATGTGCCAGTTCTAGAGACGAAAACCGCTCGCCACGCTTCATCTTGCGTCGTATGGTTCTCTTCACCTGAAAGGAGCTCCCGTTGTTCGTGGATGGGTTTTGCAACCCCATGAACACCGGGCCTTTCAGGTGAATTCCCGCTCGACTAAGAAAAGTGCGCTTGGTTGAGGACTAGGGGGCGTCCGTTGGCCCAGAATTGAGGGCCTCGCCGGGTCTTCACGTAGGGTCATCCCCCTATGCAGCGCTTCGTCCCCGCCATTCTTCTCTTCGCCGCGTTCGTCTTGTCGACCTCCTTGGCCTCGCCTACACCCGCCTTCGCCCAAGCCCCCCCCTGCGAGCTCGACGACGCCCTCAGCCGCGCGGCCGCGAAACTGCTCGACGACCCCGACGCACCGTCGCCGACCGAGCTCCTGAAGGTCGCCCGTGAAGCCGGGGCCACGGCGCCGATCGTCCGCGCCGTCACCGTGTCCCCCCGAAGCCGTCGCGACCGGCGCCGCGTGCGCAGCTGGGTTCGCGAACGCCGCGAAGAAGCCGACGCACCGCTCCTCTGCGGCGAAGCCCAGGACGAAGGGCGGCGCATCGTGCTCACCGCGGTCTCCGCCGCCACCCTCGAGCTCACACCGCGCGGACTCGTCGCCAATCTCGCGTCGGGTTTCCGCGACCCCGCCGTCGTGGTGCGCCTCGGGGAGGGCGAGGTGGTGCACGTGCCGGTGACTCGGCAGACGCTCTCCCGGGGCGTACGGCTTCCTTCTGAACTCGACGAGCGCCCGGGGCTGCTCCAGCTCCTGGCGACCGGGCCCACCGGGCCTCGCCCCGTCGCTGAGCTCGTGATCAACGGCAGCGCCGAGGACGTGCTCGACAGCACCCCCGGCGGCGAGGACGTCGAGCGTCGCCTCTACGACCTACGCCGTGCCCGCGGGGCATCCCCCCTCCGCGACAACCGGCTGCTCTCCGGCGAGGCCGAGCGCCAAGCGGCCGATGTCTGCGAGAGGGGCCGGATTTCTCATCAGCGCGAGGGGGTCGACCCCGAAGAGAGGCTCCGGCGCGAGGGCATCGTCGCCCGGGCTGTCGGCGAGACCGTGGCCCGTGGGGCTACCCCTGGGGCTGCAATGGACGCCCTGGTCGCGAGCCCGTCGCATCTGATGACCCTTGCAGGCCGCCGCTTCACCGATGTCGGCATCGGGACCTCCGAAGACGATGCCGGGCGGGTCTGCCTCGTCGTCTTGCTCTCGTCGTGGCCCCGCTTCATGGGGCGCTGACGTTTTTCGGAGGCGGACGGCCCTTCCCCGAAACACGCCTCGTCGTCTATCGTGCCCCCATGAAGACCGTCGGCGATTTGAAGGCCCATGCGGACGCCCGGCTGTTCGCGGACGATTTCCATGCTGCGCTGCATGCCTATACGGCTTTGGTGCGCCTGCAGCCCGTCAACCTCGACGCCCGGCTTCGGGTCGCCGATACGCTCCTCGCCCTCGGCGAGATCCAGCGGGCGGCGGTTGTCTACACGGCCCTAGCGCGCCATGGCTCCCACGCCGGGTACCCGGGGCGGGCGCTCGTGGCGCTCAAGATCCTGACCGCGCTGGAGCCCCAGCTCATCGCGCTCCTAGCAGACCTCGCCGAGCTCTACGCCGTCGGTTCCGAAAAGATCGGTCGGTCGGTGCGCATCTCGCCCGGGGACCCGGAGGCCGAGCTCCCCGAGGGCCTCGACATGTCGGCGGCGCCGCCGATCGAACAGCTGGTGCCGGTGGCCGAAGAGCTCGCCGCAGATACTCAGGCCATCGCGGCCTATCCCGAGAACCTGCCGCCGATTCCCCTCTTCAGCGAGCTGCCGGCGGACGCCTTCGCTCGGGTCCTCGAGGCCCTCAAGCTCGTCCGGACCCGCCCGGGGGACACCCTCATCAAACAGGGTGACGTCGGGCAGTCGTTCTTCGTCCTGGCCCGGGGCACCGTGCTCATCTCGCGCGTCGACGACGACGGTGCCGAGCATCGCCTCGCCACGCTCCACGACGGGTCGATTTTCGGCGAGATGGCCCTGGTGAGCGCGTTGCCGCGGTCGGCCACGGTGACCTCGGTGACCGACTGTGACCTCTTCGAGTTCGACCGTGCCGCCCTCACGGCGGCGGCGGAAGAGGTCTCGACCATCGCCTCAGCCCTCGACAAGTTCACCCGGGAGCGATTGCTCAACAACCTGCTCGCGACGGCGGCCCTGTTCCGGCCCCTCGACCGGCGCCAGCGCTTTGACCTCATGCGACGGTTCTCCGCCCACGACGTCGCCCCGGGGACCCTCATCATCGAGGAGGGCGAGCCCGGCAAGGGCCTCTACGTCGTGCTCAGTGGCGAGATGGACGTCTCGAAGGTCGACGGCGACGAGAAGGTGCTGCTCGCGACGCTGAAGCCCGGGGACGTCTTCGGCGAGATCTCCCTCCTCAACGATTCCCCGACGACCGCCTCCGTGACCGCCGCGACCAACGCCACCGTGATGCTGCTCGCCCGGGAGTATTTCCAGCGCCTCATCGCCGCCGTCGCGCCCATCCGCGAGTACGTCGAAAACCTCGGCGACGAGCGCCTGATGGATACGCAGATCGTGATGGCCACCGATGCTGACGGCGACATCGAGGAGCTGTCCGAAGACGACTTCATCTTGATCTGACGCCGGGCCTCGGGACCATCCCTCTACAAGAGTACGCAATCATTGGCTCTCTCTCGCGCTGGTCACCGCTAAATTGCGGGCCCTGGCCTCCGTGGTTACCCAATTAGGGCGTTTCCGGCGGGTCTCACCCCTGCCGCACTCCATGCATTTCCCGAGCCCCGAGGTCTGACCGAGTGAAGAAAGCCCGCCGCGCGCTGCCCCTCTTGCTCATCGGCCTGGTCGGTGGCCTCTTCGCGACCTCCGTCGCGGTTCGCCTGCCCGAGGGGGGTTCCTCGGAGCCCGCGGCGGACGTCTTGCACGCCGATGCCCCGACCGGGCGCATCCTCGTCGACCTCGCCGACGACTCGGGCGGCGATACGCGCCGGCGCATCGCCGCGCTGCTCCAGGGCGCCATCGCACCCTTTGGGTGGCCATCCGATGTTGCCGGACTCGGAGACTCCGGCGCCCTCGTCGAGATGCTCTCCGAGGAGGCGCAGCTCTATCGCCTGGCTCCCCCCGAGAGCGAGTTCCAGGACATCCTCCGGGCTCTCCGGGATGACGAATCGGTCGAAGCCGTAGAGCTCGAGCGCACCTGGGGGCTGCCCGTGGGGGCCGAGGCGTTCATGCTCAGCGAACGGTCCTCGGAGACCCTCCATGATCAGGACGCGACACCGGCCCGGGGCCCCTTCCGCCCGAACGACCCGTACTACAAGCACCAGTGGCACCTGGACCAAATCCAGATGCCTGATGCCTGGGCGCGGACCCGGGGCCGCGGCGCCGTCGTGGCGATCCTCGATACCGGCGTGCTCTATCGAACCGAGGGCCGCTTCGTGCAGGTCCCGGACCTCGCCGATACGCGCTTCGTGCAAGGCTTCGATGCCATCGACCGAGACGGCAGCCCCGACGACGAGCACGGCCACGGCACCCACGTTGCCGGCACCGTCGCCCAGTCGACGAACAACGGCGTCGGCGTGGCCGGCGTCGCGCCCGAAGCCGCCATCATGCCGGTCCGGGTCCTCGACGCCCGGGGCTCCGGCGGCTGGGGCTCCCTCGCCGCCGGCATCCGCTACGCCGCCGACAACGGCGCCAACGTCATCAACATGTCCCTCGGCGGCGGCATGCCGTCCCAGGTCATCCGCCGCGCCATCGAGCACGCCCACCAAAAGGGCGTCGTTGTCGTCGCGGCGGCGGGCAACGCCTCCCGGTCCCGGGTCGAATATCCCGGCGCCTATCCCCACGTCATCGCGGTCGGCGCCGTACGCTTCGACGAAGAGCTCGCCTTCTACAGCTCCTACGGCCGAGGCCTCGACATCGTGGCTCCGGGGGGGGATCTGCGCGTCGACCAGAACGGCGACGGAATGCCGGACGGCGTTTTGCAAAATACGATGGTCCGGACGCCGGACCGCCACGACTACGTCGCCTACCAGGGCACGTCGATGGCCACGCCCCACGTCGCCGGCGTCGCCGCCCTGCTTTCGGCTTCGGGCATCACCGACCCCGACGCCATCGAGCGCATCCTGACCGAGACGGCGAAGTCCAAGGGCGATACGAGGCGCTATGGCAGTGGCCTCGTCCAGGCGAACGCGGCGCTCCGGGCGAGCCACGAAGGCCTCGGGGGCATGCGCGGGGCGCTCTCGGTCTTGCTCGGCTTGGGGCTCATCTTCGGGCTTCGACGCCGGAACAAGCTCGTCCCCGGCCTCGCATCCGGTCTGGCCCCGACTCTCGTCGTCGCGGCGGTCGTCGCTGGGGCTCTGTCGCTCCTCCCCCTCCACTGGGTCCCAGGGCTGTCCCTCGAGGGCCTCGTCGCCGGCGGCCTTCCCGGGGCCCTGGCGTCCCTCGGGGGCCCGTGGTTGGCCGCCTTCGCCCTCAGCGCCCTCGTGCCCTTCGGGGTGGCGGCGCTCCTCCTGGGCGTCCGCCGGGCCTCGCCCATCGTCGTGGGCACCGGAATCGCCTTTGCGGCGTGGCTGGCCCTCGAGGCCCTCGTCCCGACCGTGCACGTGGCCCTCTTGCCGGCGTGGCTCGTCGGGCCCTGGCTCCTGGTCCAGGCGGGCCTCGCAGCCCTGATCGCACGCCTCGGGGCGATCCGGCCTCGCTGAAAGGGCCCGGGGGCGCGCACGGCCGACCCCCGGGACTCTGCATGACAAGAATGTCATGGATTCGTCGGCGCGCCCGGGAGGGCGAAGCCGCGAAGCCCGCTACGCACCTGCGGCTAAACTCCGGGAATCACAAAGCGTTTTCCGTTTTGTCGGCGTGACGGCGGTGTGTCTGCCACTTTGGCACCGAGGTTGCTAGTGAGACGGAACGAAGAAGGCGGGTCGCCCCGCCCTCTTGGCTTCTTAGCCCGATACTTTTTGGGCCCCTCGTCAGTCGAACTGCTTGCCCGCATGGCGCCTGACTTCGTGGCTCTTTTAGACCTCTGCTTAGCTTTCGACACGCTTGGTCTACTTGCTTACTTTCGCTTTCTTCGTCTCTTAGATTCTTCTCTTCTTAGTTCTGAGTAGTCCGGGGAGCTGTTAGAGGCCTCTCCGGGCTGCCCTTTGGTGGAAACCACCACCTCTGAAATAGATTCTAGGACCCCGACGCGCCGAGCGCCATCCCCGATGGTCCTCGGCGTTGTCGTATCCAGGGTTTGAAACGCGCGGGGTGCCCCCGGTATTCTCCCGGGGATGAGAATCGCGCGCCTTATCCTGGTCCTCGCCGCCGGTGCCCTCCTCGGGGCCTGCGGGACGTTGTCGAATGACCTCATTCAGGCGGAGAACGCCTACGAGGAGGCCAAATACGACGACGCCGAGGTCTGGCTTGCGGACATCGGTTCAGACGTCGCCGTCCTCGACGACGAACACCGGGCGCGTTTCTACTATTTGCGCGGAATGACGGCGTACCGCCTCGGCCGGCGCGATGATGCCCTGCATTTCCTGGCCCTCGCACGGGAAGAGTCGGGCCACGCCGACAGCTCCCACCTCTCGGCCGAGAAGCGTTCGATCATGGATCGTACCCTCGACGAGTTGACGCCTCACACGGCGACCCACCGAGCCAATACGGCCGGCGGGCCTTCTGAGTCATCGGGCGCAGGGGCGCCGGCGGACGGCGCCGAAAACGAGCCGGCCGCGTCCGCCGAGTGAGAGCTCAGCTGGCCGTGAGGCCGAGCAGAGCGTCCTTGGTCGCGAGCTTTTGCTTCTTCAGCTTCCTGAGTTCTACGCCCTCGGACGAGCTCAGGTGGAGATGCGAATCGAGCTCTCGAACACGCACCTTGAGCTGTTGGTGCTTCCGCTCCAGATGGGCGGCTTGTTTCGTGGCATCGATTGGTCGCGACTTGCGCATGGACACTCCCTTTGCCCTCGATGATTGAGGGCGGCTATTGCTTCTGTAGGCCAAGAAGAAGCGAAGACGAAACCAGAAGAAAAGGGAGTTGCGGTCCAAACGGCGCCGCAGCTCTGAAGACTCTAGGGGACCGGCCTCGCCCATGCAACGGCTCCAAGTTGGAATGCCAACACTTCGTCCACGGTTGCCACAATCCCGTCGCCGTGAATACTGCGGCCCGTGGTCGTGTCCCACGACCAACCGGAGCATCGATGACACTCGATAGGTCTACACGCGTCGCACTGCTAGCAGCGATTTCCGCAACCATCTGGGGGCTGACGCTGGTCGCGCACCCCCATTCTGGGAGCGCCCAAGAAGGACAGAGCGCCATTGATGCCCGCGGGACCGCCGCGGCCGTACAGGCGTTCTATAACCAGACCAACGGCGTTCGGTCGTCGTTCTACCAAACGTATTACAACAAACTCTACGATCGCTACGACCGGTCCCGGGGCACGGTCACCTTCAAGAAGCCCGGCAAGATGCGCTGGGAATACAACCGGCCAAACGGCAAGGTGATCGCCGCCGATGGCACTCATCTCACGGTTTTCACGCCCGGCGATGCGGGGGAGCGCGGTCAGTGTTTTCGCCAGCAGATGGGCGAGCATCAACTCCCCCAGGCGTTCAGCTTCCTGACCGGTGCGGGCCGCCTCGAGGAGGACTTCACGTTCCGACTCCTGGACCCGGCACGCCAAGGGTACGGCGAGGGGTACGTGCTCGAGTTGACGCCACGAGAGCCGAGCCCGCACTACGAGCGAATCTTGTTCTACGTGATGAAGCAGAACGAGCGTCCAACCGGCGTCGTCCGGCGGGTGCTGATCGTCGACTCCGCCGGCAACCGCAACCGGTTCGACTTCAGCAACATGGAGTGGAACCCCCAGACGACCGCGTCGGCCTTCCGCTTCTCGCCGCCGGCCGGCGTTCGCTGCGTCACTCCGTGATCAGCGCTTCGAGGTTCGGGGCGAGCTCGGGCCAGGTGTAGAGAGCGCCGACCTTGGCGCCTCGCCGTGCGAGGCGGCGCCGGAGGTTTCGGTCTTCCGAAATCCGGCGTAGGGCCTCGGCGAGGGCCGTCGTATCTCCCGGGGCGACGAGGAGGCCGTTGTCTTCGTCGACGATGATCGACGGGATGCCGCCGGTCCGGCTCGCGACCACCGGCAGGCCCGCGGCCAACGCCTCGAGCAACGCCGTCGGCACGCCCTCGTCGCGTCCATTCGGCTCCGGCCGGGATGGCAATATGAAGGCGTCGGCGGCGGCGAGGTAGTCGACCTTTTCGTCGCCGCTCATCAGCCCGACGAAGCGCACCCGGGCTCCAGTCTTTCGGCCAAGGGACCCGAGGGCCTCTTGCTCCGGACCCTCGCCGGCGAGAACCAACTCGGCATCCTGGCCGGCGACGGCCCGGATCGCTTGGTCGAGGCCCTTGATCGGGACCAATCGCCCGAGGCTGAGGATCGTGAACCGGTCGAAGCCGAGGCGCTTGCGTAAGGCGCGGCGCGGTTCGGTCCCCGGCCGTGGAGGGTCGATCCCCATCGGGCAGACGTGGGCTCGTCCCGCGGCCTCGGAACGGGCGAGGGCCGGCAGGAGCTTCAGGAATCGGGCCCGGTGGTCCGGCGAGACGAAGAGCAGGGATGATGTGCCGGCGGCGATTTGCTGGGCGAGTTGCCTCCTCCCCGGAAGGCGTTCGAGAAGAAAGAGATCGGCCGAGTGGAAGACCGCGAGGTGTGGGCGTGGGCCCCGGGCCAAAGCCGCCGCCAGGGCGGAAGGCAGCGCCCAATGGCTCACCAACGCATCCCACCGCGGCGCGCGCTTCATTGCCGTCCGGGTCAGTTGCACCGTGAACGGCGCGAGGCCGAGCCACGCCCTGGGCCCTTGGCGGAGATTGTCGGGGACCCCGGCGCCGTAAAACGTGCGCTGAAGATGCCGCGGCCGGAGGTAGGGCACCCACTCGACGCTCACGTCGGTGAATGCGGGCACCACTCCGGTGGCGGGCTCCGGGGCGAGGACCTCGACCTCGTGGCCCCGGCTTGCGAGGGCCTTCGCGAAGCCATGGACGAATACTCCGCAAGGGTCACCATGGCGCTGGGGGAAGCTGGTGGTGAGCAGGCCGACCTTCACCGCGTGGCGCTCGAGCCGCGGGGGGCGACCGACAGGGCCGGTGCGCGTTCTCCGTCGCGGCGCCGACGCCACATGCCGAAGAGCACGCGTGGGAGAACCAAGAAGACTTGGCGCAGGCCCAGGCCGCTCTGTTCGTCCCGGTAGATGGGGCGGACCTGGACGTCGCGAACGATGAGACGCGCCTCGGCGGCCCGGGCGAGGAGGTCGTTCGGATAACCGTAGCCCTGCCACAGGGCCGCGAGGTCGAGGCGCTCTGCGGCGCGGCGTGAGAGTGCCGTGTATCCGCATTGGCTGTCGCAGATTGACAGGCCTGTGATCGCGCGGGTGAGCCAGCTGAAGACCTGGCCACCGAGCCAGCGGCCGAAGGGCATCACCTCGCGAACGCCGGGCCAGCTGAAGCGGTCGCCCTTGGTGTAGTCCGCGAGGCCCGCCGCCACCGGGGAGACGAGGGCCGGAAGGTCTTCCGGGTGCATCTGACCGTCCCCCGCCATCACGACGGCGATGTCCGAACCCTCGCCGAAGGCGATGTCGTAGCCGGTCACGATCGCTGCGCCGACGCCGAGGTTCTGGTCGTGGCGCACGACGAGGCAGCGATGATCGCCCGCCTGCCGTGCCGCCCTGGCGGTCTGGTCCTCGCTACCATCGTCGACCACGATGACGCGGTCGACCCAGTCCGGGACCGAGGTCACGGTGCGCCTGATGTGCCGCGCCTCGTGGTACGCGGGGATGACCACCGCGACGCGTACATCGCCGAACATGAGGGCACCCCTCTAACAGCTGATCGCCGAGACAGCAAGACGACCCCCGAACGCGCCTTTGTCCGAACGGCCAATCTTCGATATGGTCCGCGAACGCGAAATCTAGCTGTGGGGAATCCGATGACAATTGCCAAACGACTCATTCTGGCCGCGGCTGCGGTCGCGATCCTCGGCCCCGCCGCCGGTTGCAGCCCCGATCCCGTCAATCGCACCGAGACCGGGGCCCTCGAGGCGACCGACACCACTCATCCGAGCGACCAGTCGTACTACGACCCCTACGAGTTTCAGGCGAAAGAGGGATGGAACATCCTCATCCGGATGACTTCGACGGAGTTTCAGCCCTACCTCCAGCTGCGCATCAAGGACCGCGGCGACGACGGCATGGTCGAGCAGCAGGGCCAGGCCGGGACCACCTCTCTCAGTCACGTCGCGACCGAGACCGCGACCTATGTCGTCTGGGCAAACTCGAACACCGTGGGCGAGACCGGCGCCTACACCCTGCTCATCGGCGCGCAACCGTAGCGGGACGAGGCGGACTCCTCCCGCCTACGCGGCGCCTTCTTGTTGAGGCGCACTCCCGGCGCCGCTACGGTCGGCCTGTCGGCTCTGCACGCCTCCGGCGCGCTGCCGCCTCGGGCCGCCTACGCGGCGCCTTCTTGTTGAGGTTTCACTCTACGGTGACGGTCTTGGCGAGGTTCCGTGGCTGATCGACGTCGGTGCCCTTGATGTCGGCCACGAAGTACGCATAGAGCTGGAGCGGTACGACGGTCAGGAAGGGCGTGAACACCTCGTCGACGGCGGGGATGGTGATGACGTCGTTGCAGATATCTGCGACCTGGTCGTCGCCCTCGGTGGCGATGGCGATCACCTGGGCGTCTCGGGCTTTTGCTTCCTGGAGATTGCCGATGGACTTGTCGTAGGTGCTGTCCTTGGGGACCAGGACCAGGACCGGGACGCTCTCGTCGATGAGCGCGATGGGGCCGTGCTTCATTTCGCCGGCGGCATAGCCCTCGGCGTGCACGTAGCTGATCTCTTTGAGCTTCAAGGCGCCCTCGAGGGCGATGGGGAAACTCAAGCCGCGTCCGAGAAAGAGCACGTCGCGCGCGTGATTGTAACGTCGGGCGAGGTTTGCCACGAGCTGCTTGGTGCCGACGAGCACGTCGTTCATCAGGTGGGGGACCCGCGCCATGCCTTCGACGAGGGCCGCACGCTCTTCATCCCCGAGCACGCCGCGGCGGGCGCCGAGGAAGATGCTCAACATCAGGAGGTTGGCGAGCTGCGTGGTGAAACACTTGGTGGAGGCAACGCCAATCTCGGGCCCGGCGTGGGTATAGAAGGTCGCGTCGGCCATGCGCGGGATGGCGCTGCCGATGACATTCGCGATGGCGAGGACCTTCGCGCCCTTCGCCTTGGCGAGCTTGGCGGCCTCGAGGGTGTCGAGGGTCTCGCCGCTCTGGCTGACGGCGATGACCAGGTCGCCTTCGCCGACGATCGGGTCACGCCCTCGGAACTCGGACGCCAGCTCCACCGTCGTCGGGATCTTCGCGAGCTTTTCGATGTAGTAGCGGCCGGCGATCGCCGAGTGATGACTCGTGCCACAGGCGAGCAGGTAGACCCGCTGAACCGCCTTCGCGTCGTCGGTGCTCATGCCGATCTCGTGGCCGTGGATGTCTCCGCTCTCGCGGTCGAGGCGGCCCCGGAGGGTGTCCTCCATGGCGCGCTGCTGCTCGTAGATCTCCTTGAGCATGAAGTGCTTGAAGCCGGCCTTCTCGGCCATCACCGGCGACCAGTCGATGTGCGTGGCTTCGCGCTCGACGACGGTCCCGTCGAGCTTGCTGATGGCGATCCCCTCCCGGCGCAGCACCGCCATCTCCTCGTCCTCGAGGAAGATCATCTCTCGCGTGTAGGGCAAGAGCGCCGGGATGTCGCTGCCACAATAGGTGGCGCCCTCGCCGACGCCGAGGACGAGCGGCGAACTGCTCTTGGCGACGACGACGGTGTCTGCCTCGGTGGTGGAGATCACCGCGATGGCGTAGGCCCCCTCGACCTGCATGAGGGCGCGGCGCACGGCGCTCTCGAGCTCGCCCCCGTTCTCGAGCTCCAAGGCGACGAGGTGGGCGACGATTTCGGTGTCGGTATCGCTGACGAACGAGTGTCCCTGGCCCTCGAGGCGCTTTCGCAGCTGGAGGTGGTTTTCGATGATGCCGTTGTGCACGACCGCGACCGGGCCCACGACGTGGGGATGGGCGTTGACCTCCGACGGCCGGCCGTGGGTCGCCCAGCGCGTGTGGCCGATGCCGACGGTTCCGGCGAGGGGCACTTGGGAGAGTGCCTTTTCGAGGTTTCGCAGCTTGCCGACGGCCCTGACCACTCCGATCTTGCCGTCCTGGTGCACAGCCAAGCCGGCGGAGTCGTAGCCCCGGTATTCGAGGCGCCGGAGGCCATCGAGGAGGATCGGTGCCGAGTTTTCATCCCCGACGTAACCAACAATTCCGCACATGGGGGGGACCTTATCTCGCGGGGCCGACCCCGGCAATTGCGTGGACCGCTACTCGGCGGCTGCGGGCGCTTGCTCTTCTTCGGGGGCCGCGGGGGCGGCGGGCGCTGCCTCTCCGCTCTCCGGTGCCGCCGGCAAGCGCTGGACCTCTTCACCGTCGGTGTCGATGACCGTCACCGGCCCGAAGACCGTGAGGGACGCGGCGATCTCGGCGGCCTTGCCCACGACGACCACTAGGGCGCGGTCCGGGAGGATGTCCTCGCGGGCTGCGGAGAGGGCCTGGGGGGCGGTGACCTCGCGAATCGAGGTGCGGTAGTTGTCCCAGTAGTCGTCGGCGAGGCCGTAGACCCGCAGATCGGCGACGAGGTAGGCGATCTTGCCCGGCGTATCGATGGTCAGGGGGAAGCTGTCGCTGAGGAAGCGATGGGCGTTGGTGAGCTCTTCGGCCGGGGCCTCCTCGGAGACGATGCGCTCGAGGTGTTCGAAGAACGCCCCCACCGCCTCTTGGGTCACCTCGTTGCGCACCGAGGCATGGGCGGTGAAGGGTGCGACCTCGACCGACTCTCCGACCCGGCTGTAGGCGCCGTAGGTGAGGCTGCGGCGTTCCCGGAGGTCCATGAAGAGGCGCGAGGCCGCCGACCCACCGAGGACCTGGTTGGCCACCCGGAGGGGCACGTAGGCTTCGGAGTCCCGCTCGAGGGCGAGGTTGCCGATGCGGATCACCGACTGCACCGACTCGGGGCGATCGACGACGATGATCTCGCGGGCTTCGCGGAGCGGCGGCTCGGCGTATTCGACGGTGGGCACGTTCCCCCGGCGCCAGCGGCCAAAGGCTTCGTTGGCCGCGGCCATCACCTGCGTGCTGTCGACCGCGCCGACCGCGACGAGGGTCGCGTTGTTCGGCACGAAGTGGCTCCGGTGCCACCTGGAGAGATCCGTCCGGCGAACGCCTTCGACGACTTCCCGGGTGGTGTCGATGCGGCCGTAGGGGTGCTCGCCGTAGAGGTTGCGGTAGAACGCCTGGCTCGCCAGGAAGTTCGGGTCGTTCTGCTGGAGGGCGAGGCGGTCGAGCTCCCGGCGCTTCAGCTTGCCGAGCTCGTCCTGGCGGAAGGCGGGGTTCATCGCGACGTCGGCGAGGATGGCCATCGCCTGCGGGAGCTGGTCCGAGAGCGCGCGCATGCCGATGTAGATGTTCTCCTCGTCGTCGCTGACCCAGAGGTCGGCGCCGAGGAAGTCGACCTCTTCTGCGAGCTGGTTGCTCCGGCGGGTGCGCGTGCCTTCCTTGAGCATCGCTCCGACGAGGTGGGCGAGGCCCGGGCGATCGGCCGGGTCCGCCTCGCCGCCGCTCTTGATGACGAGGCGTAGGTAGACGACGGGCAGTTGGTTCCACTCGACGGCATTGACCTCGAGGCCGGAGTCGGTGCTGGCCCGGGCGATGGGCGGGAAGGACACGTCGCGGGCCGGCCCCGATTCTGGTGGCGGTACGCGCTCCGGGGCCTCGGCGACGGGCTCTGGCGTCTCGGGCTCGTCGAGGGGCTCGATGGTGGTCTGGGTTCCGCCGCAGGCGGCGCCGAGCCCGAGGGAAAGAGCGAGCAAGAGGCCGAGGGATCGGCTGTTCGTGGAGCGGTTCATTGGGCGCCTCCTTCGGAATCGTCGCCCGAGCGGGCGGGGATGACATCCAATACGGTGCGGTTTGTCGCTTCGAAGTACTCCCGGGCAACGCGCTGGACGTCGTCGGCGGTCACGGCGAGGAAGCGGTCGACCTCGGTGCGCAGGAGCGTCGCGTCCCCGGCGTAGAGCTGATATTCGGCGAGGCGCATGGCCCGGCTGCGGTTCGACTGCATGCCGAAGATGAAGGAAGAACGTACACGGTTCTTGGCCTTCTCGAGCTCGCGGTCGGTGATGCCGCGCTGGGCGACGCTCGCGAGCTCCTCGTAGATGACCGTGCGGGCCTCGGTGGCCTCGTGGCCAGAGGCGACGACGGCCCAGAACGAGAAGAGGTCCGGGCCTCGGCGGTCGTCGGTGCCGACCGAGATGGACTGGACGATCTCCTGCTCCTTCACGAGCTTCAGGTAGAGGCGCGAAGATTCCCCGTCGCCGAGGACGAGGGCGAGGAGCTCGAGGGGATAGTGATCCTCGGTGCGATTTGGCGGGATGTGGAAGCCGATGTGGAATGCCCGAAGCTCGGCGATGGGGTCGATCATCGTGTCGGTCCGCTCTGCCGTCTGCGGCTGAATCTCGGCCGGGGTGTAGGCGGGGACCTCGCGGCGCTCGATCTCGCCAAAGTGCTGGCGAACGAGGGCGAGGGCCTCGTCGGGGTCGAAGTCGCCGGCGAGGGCGATGACCGCGTTGTTGGGCGCGTAGTATTGGTCGAAGGACTCCTGCACCGCCTCGAGGGGGGCGTTGGTGAGGTCTTGCATCTCGCCGATGGTCGAGTGGGAGTAGGGCCAGTAGTCGCCGTAGGCGAGCTCGTTGATGCGCAGCATGCTCAGCATGTAGGGGCGGTTTTCGTAGCTCTGGCGACGCTCTTCCATGACCGTCGTGCGCTGGTTTTCGAAGTTCTCGGCGGTGATCGCGAGGGAGCGCATGCGGTCCGCTTCGAGCCAGAGGCCGAGCTCGAGCTCGTTCGACGGAAGCGTCTCGAAGTAGTTGGTGCGGTCGTGGCTGGTGGTGCCGTTCATCGAGCCGCCGCGGTTCATGACGAGCTGAAAGTGCTCGCCCTTGGCGACGTTGGCGGACCCTTGGAACATCATGTGCTCGAAGAGATGGGCGAAGCCGGACTTGCCCCGGACCTCGTTCCGCGAGCCGACGTCGTAGTAGACGGCGACGGCGACCGTCGGGATGGTCCGGTCCGGGCTCATCACCACGCGCAGGCCGTTGTCGAGGGTGGCGTTGACGATCGGCAGCGAGGCCAGGGGCCCGGCGGCCCGGGGCGCCACGATCTCATCCGTGGCGGCTGGTTCTTGCGGTTGGGCGGCAGCCAGGCCGGTCAGTGCTGCGACCAGCACTACTGCTGTCGCCATGAGGGTGCGTTTCGCCATGGTGTCTCCGGGGTGATCTTTCAGCCGGGGCGCTAACACGCATCCCCCGGTGCTTGTTTCGCATACCAAAGACGCCCCCCGGGGTCCATCGTTGGGCAGGGACGGCCCGGGATGGGGTGGGTACGGTCGTGCGAAGGACGCCGCGAAGTCTCGTCGTTGAGCCTTTGGCAGCAGGGCCCCCAGCACGGAGACGCCCGGGCCAGCCGGCGCCGGGGGGGCTCTCAGCGGTGGCATTCACCTTCGACGGCCGGATTCGGGCACTCGCCCTCGACGCCTCCGACGTCGCAGCGCGTCGATGAATCGACGACATCGTCGCAACCACCGCTCGTGCATATCTCGTTTCGGCAGCGACACTCGAGGCTTTGGGTCTCGCTGCGAGAGCCGCACCGTCCCGCAGTGCACACCGGAATCGTGAAAGCGAAGTTTGCCCGGTCGAGGGCGCCGTCGGCGCGACAGCTCCAACCGCCCGTCCGCGCCCAGGTGATGGACCCGCAATCGGTGTCACGTGCGCACTCTGGAACGAAGGTGTCGGGGCTTCCGGTGTCCGCAGGGCCGGTATCCGGGGGGCCGGAATCCATGGGACCCGTGTCGGGCGATCCCGTGTCGAGGGGCATCGCGTCCGGGGCGTCTGTTCCCACATCGAGAATGCTCGCGTCCGGCGTCGTGCATCTCCCGCTCGCGCAGTTGGCGGGGCACGCGGCTTCCTCGGGCACCCCGAAGAGCACGACCAACGTCTCACCGGCGTCCAGACGAGGCAGCGTCTCGGTCGTGCATCCAGCGGCGAACCACTCGCAGTCGTTGTCTCGAGCCCGTGCCGAGAAGGCGTACGTGCCGGGCGCGAGGACACCTGGGCTCGGAGGGGTCCCAGAGGCCTCGAACTCCGCGCGGTAGATTGCGACCGCGCCCCGG
>JAFDCW010000379.1 GCA_019312705.1 Deltaproteobacteria bacterium | reverse complement strand
TAAACCGAGGACGCACGTCACCCGGAACCACGAAAGCCACATTAGCTGACCGGTCACCAATACGCCAGTCGAGACGAAGCGGGGTGAGTTGACATGCTCGAGCGTGGTCAGATACGGTGGCGGCCCGCACGGCTCCTTCTCGAGGGTGCTTGGGCGCCCGCATCACGCGGCACAACGAGGAGCGCTATGACACGCACGATCTTATCTTTCGGTTTGGTTCTCGCGATGGTGACGTTTGCCGGCTGCGGCGATGACGGCGGCACCCCACCTCTGACTGACAGCGGCACCCTGACCGACGCGGGCAGAGATTCGGCGCGTCCGGACACCGGTAGCTGCAGCAGTGGGCTGACCTCGTGCGGAGGCGGCTGCGTCAACACCAGAACCGACCTCGACAATTGCGGGACCTGCGGAAACAGGTGCGCACTCGACGAGAGCTGCTCTTCCGGAAGCTGCGAGACGATGATCAGCTGCGGCGACGGCGAGTCCGACTGCGGCGACGGCTGCATCGACGTCCAGGCCGACAACGCCAACTGCGGCACCTGCGGGCGGGCCTGCGGCCCCGACGAGATGTGCATGGCGGGCTCCTGCGCCGCGGCATCATGCACGACCGGCGAGACGCGCTGCGGCGCGGCCTGCGTCGATACGATGACGGACGACGCCAACTGCGGCGCCTGCGACGCCGCCTGCGACGATGGCGAGTCGTGCGAGGACGGCACGTGTAGCGACGCGTGCCCGGCGCCACGCATGATCTGCGGGAGCGGCGCGGAGGCCGTATGCGCGGACCTCAATACCGACATGGCCAACTGCGGCACCTGTGGCACGGCGTGCCCTGCCGACCAGATCTGTGCGGGCGGCAGGTGTGACTGCACGGCCGGCACCGAACTCTGTGGCGGCGCGTGCGTCGATACCATGACCGACACCGCCAACTGCGGCAGCTGTGGGGCGCCGTGCGGGGCCGGCACCACATGCGTGGGCGGCGCGTGCACCTGCCCGGCGCCTTCGACGCTGTGCGGCGGAAGCTGCACCCTGACAGACATCGACTCGGCCAACTGCGGGACCTGCGGCAACATCTGCTCCGGCGGCACCCCGACTTGCGTCTCGGGCAGTTGCATGGCCTCGACCTGCGGAACCGGCGAGATCCCTTGTGGCGCGTCGTGCGTAGACCCCCTGACCGACAACGCCAACTGCGGCGGCTGTGGCACGGCCTGCGGCGCCACCACGCTGTGCGCGACGGGGCTCTGCCGTCCGAGGAATGACCTCCGCGCGATGGCCGAGACGGTCACCCTCGATGCGGCTGAGGTTACCGTCATGGGAACCACCACCGACGCGACCAAGGATGGCCCCGCCAGCGGCTCCGAGTGCCGCGGCTGCACGGGCGGCGGCAACGTCTGGTACAGCGTGACGCTCGCGGAGGACGGGGTGCTCTACGCCGACACCCAGGGCGCGCCTTTCGACACCAAGCTCTTCCTGACCGACTCGGCCGGCGCGACCGTCACCGCAGGCGCCGGCGAGGATTGGTGTCAGGACGACCACAGTTGCGGCTCTGCGCCGGGCTGGGGCACACGCGACGCGCGCATCTACGGCTGGCTCAGAGCCGACACCTACCTCATCTCCGTCGGCGGCTGCGCGACCGGGGACTTCTCGCTGCACCTCCAGTTCATGGCCTCGACCGGGGCGTCGATCTTCTACTCGGAGCCCTTGCGCGACGACGACGTCACGGACTCCACCTTCCTGGTCGGCGCCAGCGTCACGGCCGGGAGCTGCGGCGGGGCCTCGTCAGGCGAGGACGCGCGATGGTTCGTCACGTGCGGCGGCCAGCCGCAGACGTTCAGCCTGTGCCGAAGCGACTCCATCGGCTTCATCTTCCGAACCCGCCCCGAGTACGAGCGCACCGATGGCAGCGTCAACTACGACCCGCGCATGTACACCCGGAGCGCACAGACCGGCCTACAGGTCACCTGCAACGACGACGGATCATCCATGGGCGCATCCGACTGCCGCGGCTACGACTCGACCATGAGCACCTCCGACTACGTCGACGGCTTCGAGTACGGCTCGCGCATCAACGGCGTCGTCATCCCGCGCGGCGTCGGTGCGGTCTTCGTCGACTCCTCGAGCGGCGGCAGCGGCATGAATTACCGGCTCTTGCACCGGGTCCAAGACGCTCCGTGAGCGTGACCAAACGGGCGTAGGCGACCTCACATAGGCTGCCGTCGCCCCAGAACGGGCCTCGGCCAGAACGTCACGGGATGGCCGCGACGCACTGGCCGAAGGCGTTGTCGGCGCCTGCCACGGGGTCGTAGAAGTAGTCGCAGGCGGGGCCCGGGTGGTCGACGATGCACTGGCTGAACGCCTGTCGTTCGCCGTCACACTCGACCTCGGTACCGGGATCGACCGCCATCCCGCAGTACTCGTCGAGGACCACCGCGGCCTCATCGCAGGCATCGGTGCACCCGGTCAGGAGCGTAGCCGAAAGGCCGAGCGCCAAGAGAGTCGCCGCGAAGAGGGACCGCACCGAGGAAGGATGAATGATCTCAGCCCGAGATCCAGTGCCTGCCCATTTTTGACCCCGCCCTGGTGCCTTCCCGCCCCATGAAGGCAGAGGAAAACGTCACCATCGAAGTCGAAGACGACCGCACCGGAATGCACCCGGAGACGCTGGAGCGCGCGGTCCTCGACCACCTCTATTACACCTGCGCCAAGGACGAGAAGTCGGCGACTTTGCACGACGTATACATCGCCGTCGCCCACACGGTCCGTGACCGCCTCGCCTATCGCTGGCGGAAGACTCAAAGGCGGTACTACGACACCGACGCCAAGCGCGTCTACTACCTCTCTGCCGAGTTCCTCCTCGGCCGCGCTCTCGACCGAAACATGCGCAGCCTCGGTGTCCGGGCCATGTCCGAGCAGCTCCTCGCGAAGTACCGCGTGGCCCTCGAGGACGTGCTCGCCCAGGAGCCCGACCCCGGCCTCGGAAACGGCGGCCTCGGGCGCCTCGCGGCGTGCTTCCTCGAGTCCATGGCGACCCTCGGCTTGCCCGGCATGGGTTACGGCATCCGCTACGAGTACGGCATCTTCGAGCAGCTGATCGAAGACGGCTGGCAGCACGAGCGCGGCGACGCCTGGCTGCTCAACGAGAACCCCTGGGAAATCCCGCGCCGCGACCGCATCGCGACGGTGCAGTTCTATGGCCGCGTGCTCGCGGGCGTCGACGAGCACAGCAACTACCGGGCCCGCTGGGTCGATACCCAGAATGTGCTCGGGGTCCCCTACGACATGCCCGTCCCCGGGGCCGGGAACGGCACGGTCAATACGCTACGCCTGTGGGCCGCCCGGGCTTCGCAGGAGTTCAACCTCGACCTCTTCAACTCCGGCGACTATCGCCGCGCGGTCGAAGAGAAGGCCCTCACCGAGTCCATCTCGAAAGTGCTCTACCCGAGCGACGAGTCCCGCGAGGGCAAAGAGCTGCGCCTCCGGCAGCAGTACTTCTTCGTCGCTTGCTCGATCCACGACATCCTCCGGCGTTTCAAGAAGAGCCATTCGGACTTCCGCAAGCTGCCCGACAAGGTCGCCATCCAGCTCAACGACACCCACCCCGCGGTCGCCGTCGCGGAGTTGATGCGGGTGCTCATGGACGACGAAGGCATCGGCTGGGACCTTGCCTGGGAGATCACCCAAAAGACGGTCGCCTATACGAACCATACGCTGATGCCCGAGGCCCTCGAGCGCTGGCCGGTCGCGATGTTCGAGCGCATGCTGCCGCGGCACCTTCAGATCATCTACGAGATCAACCGGCGCTTCCTGCGGGAGGTTCAGATCCACGACCAGCACGACCAGGGGCGCCTGGCGCGCATGTCGATCATCCAAGAGAAGCCGACACGAGAGATCCGCATGGCTCACCTCGCGACCGTCGGCTCTCACAGCGTGAACGGCGTCGCGGCCCTGCACTCGGAACTGGTCAAGACGCAGCTCCTGCCGGACTTCGCCACGCTCTGGCCCGAGAAGTTCAACAACAAGACGAATGGCGTGACGCCGCGGCGGTGGCTCGCCGCGGCCAACCCGGACCTCGCAGCCATCATCACCGACCGTGTGGGCAAGGGTTGGCATACGGACCTCGACCGAGTCGCGGGCCTCGCCGACCACGTCGATGACGAGGAGCTCCACCAAGCGCTGCGCGAGGCCAAGCGCATCAACAAGGAACGCCTCGCCGCCGTGCTCGCCAAACACATGGGCGCGAAGCTCGCGGTGGACTCCCTCTTCGACGTGCAGGTCAAACGAATGCACGAGTACAAGCGCCAGCTTCTCAACTGCTTGCACATCGTCGCCCACTACCTCGAGCTGAAGCGGAACCCGGGCTCGGACATGGTGCCCCGGACCTTCATCTTCGGCGGCAAAGCGGCGCCCGGATACCGGGTCGCGAAGCTGCACATCAAGCTCATCAACGACGTGGCCGAGACCATCGCCGTCGACCCCGCGATGAAGGGGCGACTCTCGGTCGTCTTCGTGCCCAACTACGGCGTGTCCCTCGCCGAGCGCATCTTCCCCGCCTCGGACGTGTCGGAGCAAATCTCGACCGCCGGCATGGAAGCGTCGGGGACCGGCAACATGAAGTTCACGATGAACGGCGCGTTGACCATCGGCACCCTCGACGGGGCTAACATCGAAATCCGCGAGGCCGTCGGCGCCGAGAACTTCTTCCTCTTCGGGAAGAACGCCGCAGAGGTTCGGGGAGAAAAGGCCGCCGGCTACGAGCCGGGGCGTTACATCGAGGCAAACGGTGTCCTCGCGGAGGTCCTCGACACCATCGAGGGTGGTTTCTTCAACCCCGACGAGGTGGACCGATACACCGAGCTCGTCGGCCACCTGCGGCACGTCGACCCCTACCTCTGCTGCGCCGACTTCGAGGACTACCTCAGAGCCCAGGGCGAGGTGGACCAGCGCTACCGCGACGAGACGTGGTGGGCCAAGGCGGTCATCGCGAACATCGCGCACACCGGACACTTCTCGAGCGACCGAACCATTCGGGAATACGCATCGGAAATCTGGAACGCCGAACCGGTAGAGGTCGCCATTCCTACCGGCAACACGGTGCGTCCGCCGGCCGCACCCTGAGGCCCCCTCGGCTCACCACGCCTTGTATACAGAAGAGCACCCGCGTTCATCGCCTCCGGGCCGGTTCGAGTCAGTCGCTCGTGGGGCGCTCGACGCATTCACTGCCCGCGTCCTTCGTGATCAGGTGGCGAAGAGACTCGAGGTGGACCAGCCAGGCATCGATGACGTGCTGCGGGGCTTCGTGTTGAACTAGCGTTTGGCGGAGGATTTCCTTCCGCCTCGAGAATT
>JAFDCW010001091.1:963-2623 GCA_019312705.1 Deltaproteobacteria bacterium | reverse complement strand
CCCCTCGATGATGTCCGCGGCGACGAGGTCTACGCACTCTTCGACCGCTTTTTCGCTCGTATAGAGCAGGGCCTCGGCGCTGTTGCGGATTTCGGCGAGCTCTTTTCGCATCTCGTCGCTGCGACGGTATTGATCCGCCTCTTCGACGATGGTGTCGATCTGTCCCTGGGACAAACCGCTCGAGGCGACGATGCGCACCGACTGCTCCCGGCCCGTACCGAGGTCCTTGGCGCTTACATCGACGATGCCGTTGGCGTCGATGTCGAAGGCCACCTCGATCTGTGGGACGCCGCGGGGCGCAGGCGGGATCGGCGCCAGCTCGAACTTTGCGAGGGACTTGTTGTCCGCGGACATCTCGCGCTCGCCCTGCAGGACGTGCACGGGCACGAAGGGCTGGTTGTCGATGCTCGTGGTGAAGATCTCACTCATCCGCGTCGGGATGGTGGTGTTGCGCTCGATGAGTTTGAAGAAGACGCCGCCGCCGGTCTCGACGCCGAGGGAGAGCGGGGTCACGTCGAGCAGCAGCATCTCTTCGACTTCGCCGGTCAGGGCCGCGCCCTGGAGCGCGGCGCCCATGGCGACGACTTCGTCGGGATTGACCTCTTTGTTCGGCTCCTTGCCGAAGTATTCGGAGACCCGCGCTTGCACGAGGGGCATGCGTGTTTGACCGCCGACGAGGATCACCTCGTCGATGTCGTTCTTCGACATGCCCGCGTCTTCGAGGGCCTGAACGCAAGGCTCGAGGGTTCGGTCGACGAGGTCGCCTACCATGATCTCGAACTCGCTGCGCTTGAGCGCGCGGACCAGGTGCTTGGGCCCGGTTGCATCGGCTGCGATGAAGGGCAGGTTGATCTCGGTCTCGAGGGAACTCGAGAGCTCTTGCTTGGCCTTCTCCGCTTGCTCCTTGAGGCGCTGCAGCGCGGAGTTGTCTTTGCGCAGGTCGATGCCGTGCTCTTCTTCGAACCCCGCGGCGAGGTTTTCCATCAGCGTATTGTCGAAGTCTTCCCCGCCGAGGTGGGTGTCCCCGGACGTCGCCTTCACGCTGAAGACTCCGTTGTTGATCTCCAGGATCGACACGTCGAAGGTCCCGCCGCCGAGGTCGTAGACCACGACGCGCTGGCCTTCTTTCTTGTCGAAGCCGTAAGCGATGGCCGCCGCCGTGGGCTCGTTGATGATGCGCTTGACCTCGAGGCCGGCGATCTGGCCTGCGGCCTTCGTCGCCTGGCGCTGGGCGTCATCGAAGTATGCGGGGACAGTCACGATGGCTTCCGTGACTTCTTCGCCGAGGTAGCTTTCGGCGACCTCCCGCATCTTCACGAGGATCATCGCGGAGACCTCGGGGGGCGAGTATTCCTTGTCGCCGATCTGAATCCAGGCGTCCCCGTTCATCGCCTGGACGACCCGGTAGGGGACCAGGTCCCGGTGCCGCGTGATCTCGGGGGAGTCGAACGTGCAGCCCATCATCCGCTTCACGGAGAAGATGGTGTTTTCGGGGTTGGTGACGGCTTGGCGTTTGGCCGGCGTGCCTACCCGGCGCTCTCCTCCGTCGGCGAACGAAACGACCGACGGAGTGGTCCGGCTGCCTTCGGAGTTCGGGATGACGACGGGTTCACCGTTGTCCACGAACGCCACGCACGAGTTTGTCGTGCCGAGGTCGATG
>JAFDCW010001091.1:0-949 GCA_019312705.1 Deltaproteobacteria bacterium | reverse complement strand
TCGACGGAGGCCTCGTCGCTCGGGGTATCGTCTGAGGCGTCTGAGGCGTCTGAGGCGTCTGAGGCTGAGGCGTCCGCAGTTGGTACCGGCGCCGGGGGTCGGGCCACGACCACCATCGCGGGGCGCACCAGGCGTTCCCGGAGTCGATAGCCGGGCATGACCTCAGCCATGATCGTGCCGGGCTCGTGGTCCGTGCTTTCCATCTGCTGCACCGCATCGTGCACTTGTGGGTCGAAGCGTTCGCCGAGAGCGGCGACGCGCTCGATGCCGACCCGCGAGCCGATGTCCTCGAACTGCTTGAGAACCATGGTGACGCCCTCCGCAACCGCCGCCACTTCGGTGGCGTGCTCGGCTGCGTCGGCCGCTCGCTCCAGATTGTCGAAGATCGGCAGCAGCTCCGACAAGAGTTCCTCTCGGGCTCGGGCCGCCGTCTCTTCGAGATCGCGGCGAGTGCGCTTGCGGAAGTTGTCGAAGTCCGCGGCCGTCCTGAGCAATTGGTCCTTCACGCGGCCAAGGTCCGCCTCGAGACCGGCGGGGGGGTCGATAGCGGCACCCGAATCTTCCTCGGCCGCGCTGGCGTCGCTCGGGTCAGCTTGCTGCTCGTCGTGGCCTTCGGCCGCGACTTCCTCGTTCGTGTCCGTCAATCGACGCTCCTCAGCGGGATTCTATGGTGGAATCCTAGGCTTCCCCGAATACCTAGGGAAGCACTAATCAAGCCCTTCTCGCCCCGCGGGCGGGTCAATCGGTCGAGTCGTCCGGCTCTGGGGTCCGGCCCAGCGTACGGGCAGTGAATTCGACGATCGGAACGACTTTTCCGTAGTCCATGCGAGCTGGCCCGATGACCCCGACCGCCCCCCGGCTTCCTCCGGGCTGACGGTAGGTCGCAGCGATCAAGGAAACGTCTTCGATTTCCGAAAGGTGGGTCTCGGCGCCGATGAGCACCTGGACC
>JAFDCW010000378.1 GCA_019312705.1 Deltaproteobacteria bacterium | reverse complement strand
ACGTTCTCGAAGGTCTTGAACTCGGCGTTGTAGGAGAGGTTGTAGCTGCCCGTAGCGATCCACCGGCCGTCGATGATCATCGACTTGTGGTGCATCTGCTGGAAGCTGTAGTGCCAGTTGTAGGAGTAGTACTTGATCCGGTACTGGTGGTTGGGGTTGGCCTCGAAGGCCGCGGCAACGTGCTGGGAGTACTTGATGCCGGTCTCGCAGTTGATGTGCTGGATGTCGGTGGTCGCGCCGTCGTAGCACTCCTGGAGGCCGGCGAGCATCTCGCGCATCTTCGAAGGGATGACGAACTCCTGGTTGTCCTGGTAGATGCGAATTTCCAGGTCGGGGTTCGCCTCGGCTTTGGCCAGCAGCGCGTTGGCGACGGGGACCGAGCGCAGCCGCTCGGAGTAAATCCAGATGCTCTCCTCCGCACCGTTGATGAGGTCAATCCAGCGCTGGGCCATCTGATAGCCGTTGGCCTTGGTCCCGGTGAGGCCCCGGGCGGTGACCCGGAAGTTCATGGAGGTGAAGGCCGCGTCGACCGTCGGGTCCTCGACCGCCTCGATCATCGCGTCGGTGATTTCGACGCTGTCGAAGTAATTGGTTTGGTTGTCAAAGCCCGTGTCGACTGCGGTCGAGTACTGCCAGAGCAGGTTGAACTCCTGCTGGAAGCGCAGGGCCATCTCGGGGCTGTTCGAGACGAACACGGTGGATTCGTCGTAGGTGCCGACGGCGCCGTTCGACCAGTTCGCGCTCCCGGAGGAGATGGTGGCGGCGGCGGGGTCGTCTCCGGCCTCGAGGACGCCGTCGATCTTCGAGTGCGTTCTCGAGGCCGTTGCCGAGGTGGCCGTTGTCGTACAGCACTCGGACGGAGAGCCGGCTGGCGTTGCGCAGGAGGGCATCTTTGATGTCCGACTGGCTGAAGCTGTACATTGAGATGTCGATGCTGCGGTGGGCGTTGTCGATCAGGTTGATGATGCGGCCCGCGTGGCTCGCCGCGAGGTCTAGGGTCGGCGAGAAGACCACGTCGGTCGTCGCCCCGGCGGGCTCCGCGGTGCAAGTGTCCCCGGCGATGGCGGCGAGGGAGCGGAAGGCGCTTGGCCCGACGTACTTGACGTCGTCGATGGCCTGGGCGTCAGGAAACTCCCGTGGATCCGGGACGAAGCCGCTCGGCAGCTGGCGTCCGCGGCAGCTGATGTCCGTATCGGCGCCGAGGCGCCACCAGACGATGCATTTCGCCGCCGCGCTGTGCACGCCTTGGGACTTGAGGGCCTCCCGGGCGGGGCCCTCGTCTGCGAGCGTCGCGATGGGCACCTGGTTGACCACTGCCGTGAGCTCATCGAGCTCGCATCGGCTGTAAGAGCTGCCGTCTCCCTTGCCCGAGGTGATGCCCTAAACCGGTGGGGGATGTTGCACGCCATCAAGACCCACCCGGTCATCACGGCAGTTCTCGTCGGCTCCACGGGCGCTGGCGGGGCCCTTGGCCTGCTCTACGGCCCCGAAGATTGGTCCGATTCCCGAAACATCGCGGCCGGTGTCGTCGCGGGCATCGGTTGTGCGGCGATCGTGGTCGCCTCCCGCATGGTCGGGGCATTCGGCCAGGACATCGAAGACGACGGCCACTGACCGGGGGCGGCGGGACGAGCGAGGAACCTTCCGTGGCTGTGCATCACGCACTAGAGGAGGCAGTCTTCGTCGACCATGTCGTCGCAGTCGTCGTCGAGGCCGTTGCAGACCTCGGGTTGAGGAATACACGCCGAGGGGGCGCAGCCGAAGCTGATGCCGATGCGCGTGATGTCGCCGCTGCGCAGCCGGTCGCAGGGGGAGCCGTTGAAGGTGATGGAGTTGGCCGCGGCGTCGTAACTCCAACCGTCGGTCGGGCTTTCGGCGAGGTCGACGTCGTCGACGGAGACGAAAATCTCTTCAGGGTTGGGCGGCACCGTCGTGAGCGAGAGCTCGCAGGAGACCACCCGCGTGGCGATTTCGCTGAAAATCGAGTCGAGGTCAGCCCGGCTCTCGGCCGTGTAGTAGCTCGGCATGCCGCCGGGCCGCGGGAGTCCTCCGTTGGTCGCGATGGCCTCGAGGGTGTCCTCGCTATCCGTCGTCGAGAAGCCGACGACGGCCACCGGGATGCCCATCGACCCCAGGGTGGCCGTGAGGGTGCCCAGAGCGGCGGCGTCCGTGCAGCTCGCGCCACCATCGGTCAGAAGGACCACGAAGCTATCTCGCATGGTGTCCATCATCTCCGGGAGGGTGCTGGCCCCTTCGAGAGCTTCGAAAGTGGGGGTCTGTCGGGGCTGGGTCGTGCTGTCGGTATTGTCAGGTCCGCAGAGCCCAAACGGCTGGATGCGGTTGCGCACCAACTCCGCTTCGATCGCCATCCGGTTGCCGGGCCCCGGGGCCACCTCGGCCGTCGCGGGCATGCCGCAGCCTTCCCGGGGATCGGGGAAGGCCATCAGGCCCCAGAATACGCGGGACTCGTAGTCCGCGATGAGAGATAGCGCCGCCTCCCGGGCTACGTACCACCGCGTCCGGGGGTCGTCGGGACCGGTGCCGAAGAGCGTGGAGTCATCGAGGCGCCGCCGCATCGAGCAGGAACGGTCGAAGACGAAGAGCACGTTGGGCGGGCGATAGTCGAAGGGGATGGCTTCGCCGCCGCAGCTGGCATCGGCGCCGGTATCGGACGCGGCGCTGTCTGTTGCGCTGTCGGTCAACCGGGTGCCGGTGTCGGCATTGCCGCTGTCCCCGGTCATCGGCGCGACACACGTCCCGTCGAGGCAGATGTCGGGACTGTCGCAGTCTGCGCTCGTCGCGCACGAGCCCGCTGGGGTCGCCGGATCAGAGCAGCCCGAGGTGGCGAGGGAAACGAGCAGAAAAAAGAGGAAGGAAAGGGCGGCGCGAAGCGGGCACAGGCTCATGCCCCAAGCATAGCGTATCGGGGTGTAAGCCCCAGGCGCGACGGGCGTTCTTTGGGTGTGATGGCAATCGCCCCCGAGCCCGGCAGCGACGAAGCGCTCATGGCGTCCTATCTGGCTGGCGACACGGACGCTTTTCGGAGGCTCTTTGCGAGGTACCGGGGGCCCCTTCATCGGTTGATGCGACGAGCAGTCTCGGACCACCACGACGCCGAGGAGCTCGTCCAGCAGACGTTCCTTCAGCTTCACCGAGCTCGCGACGACTTTCGCACCGACTCGTCGCTTCGCCCTTGGCTCTACACCATCGCCCTCAACGTGCGGCACCAATACGTCCGCACCACCGTCAGGCACCGGCGGAAGGTCCGAGCCCTCTCCCTTGAGCGCCGCGGCAGCGCGACGCTCCCCCCGGACCTCTTGCTGCACCGCCTCGTACACCGCGCCCTCGCCGCGCTCCCCGTCGCGCAGCGGACCGTCGTCGAGTTGCACTGGTTCGGGGGCCTCAGCTTCGGCGAGATAGCCGAGCGCCTCGGCGCGACCCCGGTTGCAGTCCGCCTGCGAGCGCACCGGGGCTACCGGAGGCTCCGCGAGAGCCTGGGCTGACGTGACCCTGCTCAGTCGTCCGTAGGGTGGCGCGTCCGGAAGACGAGCAGGGCACCGAAGCCGACGACCACCCACGCGAGTTGTACGGCGTGGGCCAGGAGGGCGATGCTCATGGCGCGCGCGACGGTCGTACCGAGGACGGCGGCCGCGGCGGCGAAGACTGCCTCCGCGGAGCCGAGCTGGCCGGGCACCAAGACGCCGACGGCAGCGGCGACGAGGTTGGTGCCTTGGACCGCGAGGGCCTCCAGGATACCGACGTCGATGCCGACCGCCCACGCGATGACGCCGTACTCGGCGGTCTGCACGGCCCGGCCGAGGAACATGACGGCGATGGGCTTCGGGGAGATCAGGGGGGTCTCCCGGGATACGTCGTGGAAGCGGGATACGCGACGCCAGAGCCACGGCAGATGGCGCGCGGTGCGCTCGGCGACGATGCGGCTGGTGGCGGCGAAGCGCATGCCGATGCCGCTCGCGGCGAGCACCGTCGTATGGGCGACGAGGCCGATGATCAGGAGCTGGGGTTCCGGCGAGGCGAGGGCGCCAAGCAGGCAGAGTACGGTGAAGGCCGCCGAACTGATGAGCACGTTGGCTTGATTCGAGTAGCCCATCGCTGCCGCCGGGGCGCCTCCGAGGGCCGGGGCGAGGAGGGTGGCCTTGACTGCCTCGGAGGCCGACCGCCCTGCCGGGAAGACGTTCATCACGGCGTGGGCGACCACTTGAGCCACGTAGTAGGTCCGCAGCGGGACGGCCCGCCCGCGGGGCCCGAGGGCGAGGCGGGAGGCGAGGGCGTCGCAGCCGATGCGCAGGGCCTCGAGGCCGGCGATGAGAGGCAGCCATGGCAGCGCCGGCGTGAGCACCCCCCGGAGTTCATCGATGCCGACCTCGCGGATGAGCACGACGAGCAGTGCCGCGCCGGCGACGGTGACCGTGAGCCGAAAGGCGCGGCGAAAGCGGCTCGGCCTTGCCGGGGCTGCGGCCCGGAGCTCGGCGTCCGGGCCTTCCTCGCCGGCAGTGGTCACGGCTGGCGCAGACCCGCTCGCATTTTTTCGATCGCATCGGCGTCGTACATGGTCTGCGCGCCGCTCATGGTGGCGACGCCCCCGGAGACGATGAAGGCCATGAACTGCGCACCGTCGGCGTCGATCTTCTCGACCCGGTCCAGGGGAACCACCAGGAGGTTGCCGGCAAAGTTGTACGACTGAGGCAGGTAGACCGCGACGTGGCCCTTGAGCTTCGGGTCATCGAAGTGCGTGCAGGTCACGAAACCCAGCATCTTGATGCCCTGGCCGGGGAAGACCTCGACCATCACCGGCTTGTCGAAGCTCTTCTTATCCCCGACGAAGGCCCCCATCAGGTCTTTCACGCTCTGGTAGAGCAGCTTCACGACGGGCAGCTTGTCGATGCCCTTCTCGAGGGCCTCGACGGTTCGTCGGCCGACCACGTTCGATGCAAGTAGGCCGACGACCGTGATGCTCACCACGGTAAGGGCTAGGCCCAGCCCGGGAACGGGCACCCCGAGGACGTCGTCGACGAGGGTCACCACCAAATAGACCACGTAAATGGTGGCGATCAGGGGGACGACGATTAGCAGCCCTTTGAAGAAGCTCTTGGCGAGGGTGTTCATGACGGCGCTCGGGGTGAGAAGACGAGTTACGGGTTGGCACGAAGCCCCGGTGTCGCGCAAGGACCGTTCCCCCGGGGGCCACGGGTATGGGATACTCTGCGGCCGTGAGCGCCGCTAAGACAGCCGGGTTCCCGCTGAGGCCGACGCTGGTCTCGATGATCGTGCTCTTGATCCTCGCCGGGACCGGCGCGGTCGGGGTCCTCGCTTACCGCAGCACCCAGAGCTCGATCGACACCCTCTGGCAGGAACTGAGCGGCGAGCTCGCCCAACGGACAACCCAGCGTACGATTCGGTTTCTCGAGCCGGCGGTCCCCTACGTACGGTTGACCGAAAGACTCGCCGAGGGCGGGCACCTCGACGCCGCCGACGTCCCCACGCTCCTCGACTATTTTCACGCCGCGATGCAGGCGAACCACGAGTTCACGTGGGTCTCCCACGGGGACGACGAGGGCACCTACGTCGCGGTCCAACGCGAACCGGACGGCACCCTCCTCGGTCATCACCGGGAGCAGCAAGAGGGCGGGGCGACGCGTCTCCGGACCTTGCGTCGCCGGGGCGGGGATTGGCAGGTCGTCGGCGACGAGGGGGGCGCCTACGACCCCCGGCAACGTCCCTGGTACCGGGCGGGGCACGCAGCCGACGGGGGCATGTGGGTCGAGCCGTTCGTCTTCGCCACCATGGGCGTCCCGGGCTTCATGTATGTCGCTCCCCATCGCTCGCATGGGGCCACTCGCGGCGTCTGGGCGGTCGAATACGAGATGAGCTCGCTGTCCGAGTTCCTGGCGACGGTCGAAGTGGGGCAGGACGGCAAGGTCTACGTCGTGTCCGAGGACGGCCACGTGGTTGGGCACCCCGAGGGGGTAACGACGCGGGGGACGGGCGGAGACCGAGAGATCGCGATGGCCAGCGAGCACGGCGACGCCATGCTCGCCGAGGCCTGGGGGGGGCTCGGTGCGCATCCCGAACGCCCAGCGAGTTTCCTCGACGGTGACAACCTGGTGATGGCCGACGCCTTTCCTGAGGCCAGCGGCATCCCCTGGCAGGTGGTGATCGTAGTCCCCGAGGACGACTATTTCGGCACGGTGCAAGAGCAGGCCCTTCGGGCGGCGTTGGTCGCGGCCCTCGCCGCGTTGCTGGCGGTCCTCGCG
Organism: Deltaproteobacteria bacterium; assembly: GCA_019312705.1. The sequence continues at coordinate 449 of JAFDCW010000378.1, read as the reverse complement.
GGGGTGTTCCTCGCCAATCGCGTCTCGGCATCGCTCCGCGTCATCGCCGACGAACTCGGGCGAATCGGCCGCTTCGAGCTCGATGGGCGGCGGCTCCCGCGAAACTCCCTAGTGCGGGAAGTCAACGACATGGCGGAGGCGACCGACGCCATGAAGGGCAGCCTCAGGAGTTTTGGCCGCTATGTGCCGAAGGGGCTGGTGTCGGAGATGCTGCGCACTGGCACCGAGGCCGAACTCGGCGGTCACAAGCAAGACCTGACGATGCTCTTCAGCGACATCGCCGGCTTCACCTCGATCGCCGAAACCCTCGAACCGGATGTGCTCGTCGAGCTGCTGGCCGAATACCTCGAGACGATGAGTGGCGCCGTGCAAGAGAACCGCGGCACGGTCGATAAGTTCATCGGGGACGCCATCATGGCGTTCTGGGGAGCGCCCCGGCCTCTCGAGGA
>JAFDCW010000377.1 GCA_019312705.1 Deltaproteobacteria bacterium | reverse complement strand
GCCTGGGCCGGGGTCCGGGTTGACGTCGGAGCCCGGGTCCACGGCGGCGCGGGCGTCGGCCGGAGATGCGCCGGAATCTACGTATGCCGGGGCGATCGCCACCGACCCCGACGCCGCGTCCTCGCGGCCCGACGCCGCGTCCTCGCGGCCCGACGCCGCGTCCTCGCGGCCCGACGCCCCGGCTCCGAGGGCCTGAGCCCCGGGGCCGGCGTCGCTCAACTCGGCTTCGAAGGTTGTCGTGGACACACCCTCGTCGCCCAATGAGCCCAGCGAATAGATGGCCACGCCGAGAACGAAACCCACGGCGGAACCTGCGGCGACGACCATTGGCCAGCGGCGAGCCTTCGGTGTCGAGACGTGGGCCGCCGTTGGCGTCCCGACGGGTCCGGTGACGGGAGGCACGGAAGACCCAGGCGGTCGGTCGGAAAAAGGCGCCGACGTTCGGACAGCAAACGCCGCCGCCGGGGGGGGCGGCGGGACGGATGCATCGGGAACGGCCGGGGGGTTCTCGGAGGCCTCCCGGGGCGCAGCCGGCTCACCCGGAGCGGAATTCGAAACCGACGTGCGCTCGGTGGAGTCGTCCGCCTCGATGCCGATGTCGCTGATGGTCATCGTCCGGAGGACTTCGTTGTCATCTTCCCGCGAGGGGGTGTGCCTTGCGCTCCCGTCGAGGATCTCCGGGAGCTTGGTTTCACTCGTCTGGATCTCCTTGCGCATCACGATGGCGAGGAGCTCGGCGAGGGTCGACGACTCGAGCATCGCCGCCTCGGGCATGACCCGAGTGAGCTGCCGCCGAAACTCGAGGGCGGTCGGCGTCCGGTCATCGGCCACCGGGTCGAGGGCGGTCATGACCACCTCATCGAGCTCCGGCGAAACGCCCTCGGCGAATCGGCTCGGGGGGTCGATGTCGGGGTTCCGGACGGACTCGAGGACTTGAATGTCAGTCAGGGCGTCGAAGAGGCGCCGGGCCGTCAGGATCTCCCAGAAAGTTATTCCGAGAGCGTAAACGTCGGCGCGACGGTCGATGCTCTTCCCCAGCGCCTGCTCCGGAGACATGTAGCGCAGCTTGCCTTTGAGCGACCCACCGGTCGTGTGGTGGGCCCGGGAGGTCGACTTGGCAATGCCGAAGTCGATGAGCTTGACGTGGCCCTTGTAGTCTAGGAGCACGTTCGCTGGATTGACGTCGCGGTGAACCACGGCCAGCGATTCTCCGGCGCGGTCCGTCGCCTCATGGGCGGCGTGAAGGCCCTCGGCGACCTTGACCGCGATGTAGACGGCCAGCTCAGGGGTGAGACGTCGCTTCTGCTTGACCAGGGCGCGCAGCAGCTGAGCGAGGGAGCAGCCGTGGATGTACTCCATGGCGATGAAGAAGTTGCCGTCCGCTTCACCGAAGTCCTCGACGTGCACCACGTTCGGGTGATTGATCTGCGCCGCGAGCTTGGCCTCGTCGATGAACATCTCGACGAACACGTCGTCCTGGGCGAGCTCTTCGTTGACGACTTTGATCGCCAGGTGCCGGGCGAACCCCCTCGCGCCCTCCCGCTGGGCGAGGAAAAGCGTCGCCATCCCGCCGCCGCGGATGCGCTTCTGGATCTTATACGGTCCGAGTATGTCCCCTTCGGAGAGCACTACGACGTAGAATAGAACAGTGGGGCTGGATGCACGAGCCCCGAGAAAGGGCCTATAAAACTCAGACCACGCCGTAGGCGAGCATCGCGTCGGCGACCTTGACGAAGCCGCCGATGTTCGCGCCGTCGACGTAGTTGATCTTGCCGCTCCCGTCGTCACCGTAGCGCACGCACTTGACGTGGATGCCCTTCATGATGCCTTTCAGACGTTGGTCGACTTCCTCGCGCGACCACGAGATGCGCAGGGCGTTCTGGCTCTGCTCGAGGCCCGACACCGCAACTCCCCCGGCATTGGAGGCCTTGCCTGGGGCGTAGAAGACGGGCCGCGCGATGAAAGCGCGCACGCCGGCGTGGTTCGTCGGCATGTTCGCGCCCTCGGATACCGCGACCAGGCCGTTGTGCATGAGGGTCTCGGCGTCGGGGCCGAGGAGCTCGTTCTGGGTGGCGCAGGGGAAGGCCAACTCGCAGGGAACGGACCAGGGCCGCTCTCCCGGGTGGAAGGTGGCCCGCTCGTAGCGCTCGGCGTACTCGGAGATGCGCCCACGCCGGACGTCTTTGAGCTGCTTGACCCACTCGAGCTTCTCCTCGTCGATGCCGTCCGGGTCGTGGATGAAGCCGCCCGAGTCCGAGAGCGTCAGGACCTTGGCGCCGATGTGATTGAGCTTCTCGGCACAGTAGATCGCCACGTTGCCCGAGCCGGAGACGACCGCGGTGCGTCCTTCGACGGTGCGGCCGGAGTGCTCGAGCATGTTTTGCATGAAGTAGACGGCGCCGTAGCCCGTCGCTTCCTTGCGGATCAGGCTGCCGCCGAACGACAACCCCTTGCCGGTCATCATGCCCGTGAAGCGGTTCTCGAGGCGTTTGTACTGCCCGAACATCGCGCTGATCTCTCGAGCGCCTACGCCGATGTCTCCGGCGGGCACGTCGGTGTCTTCGCCGATGTGGCGGTACAGTTCGATCATGAGCGACTGGCAGAAGCGCATCACTTCGCGGTCGCTCTTGCCCTTGGGGTCGAAGTTCGACCCGCCCTTGGCGCCGCCCATGGGCAGACCGGTCAGGCTGTTCTTGAAGGTCTGTTCGAAACCGAGGAACTTCAACACGCTGAGGTTGACGGATGGGTCAAATCGCAGACCGCCCTTGTAGGGGCCGATGGAGTTGTTGAACTGCACGCGCCAAGCACGGTTGGTGCGGATGTTGAACTTGTCGTCTTCCCAGCACACGCGAAAGATCACGATGCGGTCCGGCTCGGTCATCCGTTCGAGGATGCTGGCCTCTTGATAGTGCGGGTTCGCAATCGCGAAGGGGATGACGCTCTCCGCGACCTCACGCACGGCCTGGTGAAACTCGACCTCCCCCGGATTGCGCTCGACGACGCCCTCCACGAAACGGGCGAGCCTAGACTTCGCTTCCTGCTGGATGTCCATGGTTAGGGATTGTCTCCCTTGGCGCGCGCTCTAGGCAAGAATCAGTTCGGCGGCACCAAATAATTCTGCCAGAGCAGGTCACCGAGGCCCGAGGCGCGGCCAACACGGCGACGGAGCGCCCGGTCGAGCTCCGCCGGGTCACCGAGCCAGTCGAGGCGGGAGCTGGTCCGCGTGATGGCGGTATAGACGAGCTCTCGGGTCTGGATGGGCGAGTCCCGGCCCGCGAGAACGACGGCGACGCGACGGAACTGAGAGCCCTGGCTCTTGTGCACGGTCATGGCGAAGGCGCCGGTGTGGTTGGGGAGACGCGCGAGGGAGACCTCGCGCGTCGTATCGACGCCGTCTTCCTTGACGGGGAAGACGACGGCGAGGCCGGCCGCGGTCTCGAGGACTAGGCCGATATCGCCATTCATCAGGCCGACCTCGTAGGAGTTCTGAGTAACCAGAACCGGGCGCCCGAGCCAATGGTCGCCCCGGGACGGAACCCGGGGAACCGGAGGCGCGTGACCCGAGGCCTCCGGCGCGAGGCCGGCGTGCTCGCGAAGCGCTCGACCGAGGGCAGCCTGGCAACGACTCGCCACCGCTGCCTCGATACCTGCCACGCCCAGGGGCCCGCGCCGATGCACAGCGAGGACCCGGTAACCTTCGAGGGCCCGCAGCAACTCGAGGTGAAAAGAGGGCTCTCGGAGGGCGTGCGCGTTCGGCCCGTGTTCCCGGAGCGCGGCGGCGAGGCGACCGATGAAGCCGCCGCCGTCGAGGAAGGGCGCAGCCAGGGCGTCGAGGTGCGCGTCCTGAGGCCGGCCGTTGGCCGGAACTCCGAGGTGGGTGATGCGGTCTGCCATCGACTCGCCCGTCGCCACCTCATCCCCACTCATCCAACGGCTGACCTGGTCGAGGCCCTCGTCCGCCCTGCCCTGCAGCGCGCTCGCGATGGCCGCCACGGTCGGCGCTTCCTTGAAACGGTGATTGGTATCGAAGGGCACGACGGCCCCGTGGAGAGCGGCCGTAGTCGAGGCCGACTCATCGAGGACCGGCCCGACGAAATCGGCGAGCACGGTCCCGGCCTCGACGCTCGCCAGCTGATCTCGGTCACCGAGGAGCACCAACCGGGCACCTTCTGGGACGGCCTCGAAGAGCCGCCGCATCAACGCGAGGTCGACCATCGAGGCCTCGTCGACGACGATGAGGTCCGCCGGCACCGGGCGCTGCACCCCGTGGCGGCTGCTGCCATCGGGGCGCATGCCGAGCATCTTGTGCAGTGTCCGAGGCCTCTGGGCCCTGAGCACTTTGCGTACGTCATCCGTGACATCGAGCTCGTCGAGGCCCTCGGCGATGGCCTCGGCCATGCGCACCGCCGCCTTGCCGGTGGGCGCCGCGAGCTCGATGCGCAGCGGCATCGCAGGGTCCACCGCTGCCTCGACGAGCAAGGCGAGCAAGCGCTTGATGCTGTAGGTCTTGCCGGTCCCGGGGCCGCCAGTGACCACCGTGAGACGTCGCTTGGCCGCCGCGGCGACCGCCCGGGCGCCTTGATTGTCGCCCCCCCCGAACATGCGCATGGCCCCCGCCGCGACGACCGCGTCCGCGAGGACGAGACCAGGAGGCCCCGAGGCCAGCGCCTGGGCAGCAAAGGCGAGGCGCTCCTGTTCACGCCACATGCGCCGGGTCATCACCAAGGTCCGCCCATCGGCGAGGTCCTGCCGGACGAAGGGTCGCCCCGCCTCGGTCGGGTCACCGACCATCGGCGAAGCGAGGACCCCCGCCTCCCATTGGTCGGGGTCGGAAGGCCAATCGATGAGTATCTCGGAGCCTCGGGACTCATCGGTCCGCGAGGGCTTTCGCCAGCCAACGAGTTCATCGTCCACCCGGTCACGAATCGACGGCAGGTGAACCCCGACATGGCCCGCCCGCGGCGCCCGGACCGCGAAGGCCAGGCCGAGCAATACGTCGGGACCGCTCTCGCCAAACCGCTCTGCTACCGCGTCTACGATCAGCAAGTCGGCCCCCGTCAGCACCCCACCCCGGAGCAGGCGGCGGGCCCGGTCCTCGAGGGCGCGATTCGAAAGGTTCAGTGAGGACGATTCGGTTGTGTCTCTCATGATGGCGTGGCCGAACCGTGCGCTGCTTCGACGATGGCTCGGACTTCGTCGGTCGGCGCCCCGGACAGAGCGGCATCGAGGCCCAGGACTACCGACGCGGGCCAACGGTCCGAGAACACACCGAGGGCGAGGCCGTCTTCGCGGGGGGCATCGGACCCCACCATGCCGCGCAGGAAGAGGTAGAGGTGACCGCCGATGTGCTCG
>JAFDCW010000376.1 GCA_019312705.1 Deltaproteobacteria bacterium | reverse complement strand
CCGCCTCCGCCTCTGCCTCCGCCGGCGTGGCAGGAAGCGCTGCTAGGCGCTGGCGGGCGCGCCCGCGGCCTCCTGGCCCTCCTGGCTCTCCTGGCCCTCCTGGCCCCCCTTGTTCTTCTCCTCTTCGACCTTCTGGCGGACCTCGTCCATGTCGAGGGCCATCGCCTGCTTCACCAGGTCTCGAAGGGCCTCCTCGGGGATCATTCCGGGCTGCCGGAAGAGCATCACGCCATCGCGGAAGAGCATCAGGGTCGGGATCGAACGGATCTGCAGGCCGGCGGCGATGCCCTGCTCGCCCTGGGTATTGACCTTGGCGAAGGTGGCATCCGGGTGGTCGGCGGCGACCTTGTCGTAGATGGGGCCAAAAGCCTTGCAGGGGCCGCACCAGGGGGCCCAGAAATCGATGAGAACGAGGCATTCCTTTTCGACGGCGGCTGCGAACTCGCTCTCTTTGAGGTCTACGGTATGGCTCATGAACAGCTCCTTCTCGTTCTAAGAGCCACCCTGGGGCCAGACCGTGTCACTCGCGCCTTCCCGGGCCTCGGAAGGGGCGATTCTGCGACGCCGGTGCCTGTGGTACGGCATGGGCATGCGCGTGCTTCTGGTTGGAGCGGGGTCTGTCGGTCAGGTCTACGGCTATCACTTCCATCGGGGCGGCGCGAAGGTCGCTTTCTTCGTGCGCGACAAGTACGCGGAGGACGCGAGGCGAGGGTTCGACCTCTACAGCCTGAACCGCCGCCGTGGCCGCGAGGCGCCTGCGCACTTCGACGAGTTTGATGTCTTCACCGACATGCAAGAGGCCACCAAGCGCAGCTGGGACATGGTCGTGCTTTGCCTGCCCGCCTCGGCTCTGCGCACGGGGGCTTGGTTCGAGCAGCTCGCGACGGGTCTCGGCGACGCCACCCTGGTCAACCTCACGCCGGGCATCGACGACTATCGGTGGATCTCCGAGCGCGTCCCCCAAGAACAAATCGTATCCGGTCTCATCGGGCTCTCGAGTTGGTCGGGCCCCCTGCCTGGAGCGACGCTGCCCAAGCCCGGCACGGTGTATTGGGTGCCGCCCTTGACGAAGATGGCCTTCAGCGGCCCGCGAGCGCGAACCCGAAGGACCCGAGACGCCCTCGACGCCGGCGGGCTCCCGTCGAAGGTCGTCGACGACACGCGCGCTCAGATGGCCTTCGAGGGTCCCGCGTTCCAGTTCTTCATGGCAGCCCTCGAACTGGCGCATTGGAACTTCGAGCAGGTGCGAAACAAACCACAGCACTTGGCACTGAGTCATCGAGCGACCCGCGAAGCCTTTGTCGTCGCCGCCCAACGAATAGGCAAGAAGCCGCCCCTCAACGTACGAGTCATGCACCCGTGGGTCTTGCGGATCGCGACCCGCGCCGTGCGCTACGTCGTGCCCTTCGACATGGCGCTCTTTCTCGAGAAGCACTTCTCGAAAGTGGGCGAGCAAACCACCTTGGGACTGACCACGCTCATCGAGCTCGCAGAGACCCAGGGCAATCCCGCCGACGCGATGAAGGAGCTGCTCGCTCAGGTGGTCGAGGCGCGCGCCGTCGTCAAGGATGGTCGACCGTGATGACGACCTCGGGCCGGAGTCTCGGGCCGCTCAGTGCAGGAAGCCGTTGCTCGGGCCCTCTTGGGGCGCCGAGCCTTGCCTCATGGCGACCTTGAGGGGGCTGAGCTTTGCGATCCGGTCGTGGTCGATGCGCGTGCCGCGCTCGGGGACTTCGAAGACGCCGTCGGCGATCTCGGGAGTGAAGAGGATCGGCTCGGCGGTGCCGTTGTAGCCGAGCTGCACCAGGAACTCCCCTTCGAAGAGGCGGCAGTTCTTCTCGCAGCAGTGAAAGGCTTCGGTGACTCGATAGAAACCCTCGGCGGCGACGGCCTCGAGGCCCGATCCGTCGGTCGGGTCGGGGAGGGTGTGCCCGCGCTCTTCCCAGGTCGCGCGATTGCCCTGCCAGCCGGAAGGCAGGTAAATCCCGGGGCCCGGGTCGCCGTGGTTGTGGAAATAGACGAGGCGCCCTTCGGGCACGCCGGCGACTTCACGGGTGGTTCGGTAGAGGCCGCAGGCGGGCAGAGAGGAAGGGACTTGGTCGCTCATGCTTTGCCCATAAGTCTTCGATCCGCCCTTTGCAACTGGAATCATTGACGAATCGCGCCCCGTACCGCGGGTCACTGACAGATCGTTCACTACTGAACGTCAAAAACTGGACGCCTGATCAGGTAGGTGCGAGGTTCGGTTCATGACCCACGAAACACTCATTCTCAGCACCCTCGATTGAAACACTCATTCTCAGCACCCTCGATTCTCTCTTCGTTCTCTATGGCGTCACCGCCGAAGTCGACGCATCGGCTATCGCTCGGCGCATCGGGACCAGCCCGACGCGGGTCGCCGAGGCTCTCCTGCACCTCGAGGGCAGGGGCCTCGTCGACGCCACCAGGGCTCGCCTGACGCTGGCCGGCTTGAGCGCCGCCGCCGCCTTCGCGGCTCACCGTGAGCTCCGGGCCCAAGCCGCCTGACCGATCGCTTAGTGCGGGATCACAGTTCCCCAGAAACGCGCCCTCCACGTAGAATGGAGATTCGGTGCAGACGATCGAAGAGTGGCAGCTGAGCGCGATCCGTATGTCTCGGCAAGAGTTCGCCGGGGCCCACCCAGGCTTCTACCTGGTAAAGCGCCCGGAGATCTTGCCGCCAGCGGAGGCCTCCTCCTCTGCCGACGGGGGAGCCATCGGCTTCCTGACCGCCTCCGCCGTGGCGCTAGTCGGAACCGGGGATCCAACCGACGAGGGGTTTGCCTGGCAGTGGCGCATCGCGCCGGTCACCAAGAAGCTCGGCAATCCCTTCCCCGAGCGCGTGAGCATCGGCCGCGCCCCGAATTGCGACATCACGATTCGCCTGCCCTTCATCTCGAAGCTTCACGCCCACTTCGTTCCCCAGGACGATGGCACCGTAGACCTAATCGACCAGAAGTCGGCGAACGGCACGACCCACAATGGCAGGCAGCTCGACCTCGGAGAGCGGGTGAACCTCACTGTCACCGATCGGGTCTTGTTTGGCACCCTCGAGCTCGAGGTCGCCGACGCGGGCCGGCTCTTCGACATTTTGCTCGGCGAAGCACGCCGCTGATCGCCACCGCCGGCGCGGCCTCCTGTGCGAGGTGTTCCGGGCTGCTATGATCCCCTGAGTTCGCTTAGGAGTCTTCATGGTTCGAATTGCAGTTTCGCCTCGCGCTTTCGTCTGCACCGGATACTTCTCGTTCTTCTTCTCCCTCGTCCTGGGGCTCTTGGTGGTCGCCCGTCCCGTGTCCGCGGCCGACGTGCTGCTCGTATCGGACGCGTCCTCGGGGGGCGGGATCGCCGCCGTGCTCATGGCCGATGGCCACGCGGTCACGTCGGTGACCGGTGACTTCGCTCTCGGCAACGTCGCCCTCAAGGCACCCCTCGGCGGCTACGACGTCGTCTATTGGATCGCCAACGGTTCGGGCTATGGGTCGCGGCACGATGACGCCACGGTCTTCACCAACCTGACCAGCTACGTGACGGGCGGAGGCCGGGTCTTCGTAGCCGGTCTCGACAGCGTCGCATCCCCCGCCGACCCGATGCTCATCAGCTTCCTCGGCGCAAGCAACTCCACCGATTTTCCGGGTTCGCCCGGGCCCGTTGCCATGGTCGAAAATAGCCTCACGACCGGCTTGGTCGATATCCGCGGCGTCATCCCGATCGGCGGGTCGGGAGATCGCGACGGATTGACCGGGCTCGCCGCGACCACGGTGAGCGTGATGGCGACCTCGGGGACCAGCACTACGTCCCAGTGGGTCCTCCGCCCCCTCGGCACCGGTGAGATCGCCTACGTCAGCAACGGCGGCAGCAGCGGGACCCACGCCTCCTGGTCGAATACGACCACCGGCGGAGCCGGCGCCTACAACGCGGCCCTGCGCAACTTCGCTCAGGCCGCGGAGAGCGCGTCGGCCGATCCCGGCGCGCCCGAGATCACCTTCGACTGGCCCTCGTCCCTCGACGAGGGCGGGGCTCTCACCCTCGACGTCGACATCGACGACGTCGAAGGCGACACGTTCACCTTCTCCTGGGACCTCGACGACGATGGCACCTTCGGCGAGATGGTCGGCATGACGAGTTACACCATCGCCGCGGGCACCACCGACGGCCCCGAGAGCTTGCGCCTCGCGGTCGAGGCCGTCGATGCCGCTGGAAATACGGCGCGGCGGTCGCGGGCGTTGCGAATCGTGAACGTGGCCCCGACCATCACCAGCGAAGCGCCGGCGGTGACCGGCATCGGCGGGGAGCTGCGCTATGCCCTGATCGCCACGGACCCGGCCGGTGCCGCCGACCCCCTCACCTACCGGATGATCCAGGGCCCCGACGGGGCCTCGATCGATGCCGATGGTATATTCACCTGGACCCCAGACGCGACCGACGTGACGATGGGCGTCGAGACGGAGCGCATCGAGCTCGAGGTGTCTGACGGCGATGGAGGCCTCCGCACCCAGCTTTGGGAGATGACCATCTTGCCGAATGTGGCGCCCGAGGCAGGGGGCCTCGTTTACCCGATCGCCAGCGTCGTGCTCGCCGACCGTGAACCTCGCCTGGTCGTGCAGAATGGCGACGACGCGGACCTCGACCCGCTCACCTACTACTTCGAGATCGACACCGTCGACACCTTCGACTCGCCGGCGCTGCGCGAGTCCGGACCCATCCCCGAGATGCCCGGGCTCACCTATTGGTACCCCGGCGACCTCGGTCAGGACGTCTACCACTGGCGCGCCTGGGTGAGCGACGGCATCGCCGTGACCGCGCCCCAGGAGGCGACCTTCCAGGTCTACCTCGGCGAGGCGGGACCCGTCGACGGGGGTCTGCCCAGCGACGGAGGAGCCGTCGACGGCGGCGTTGGCGCAGACGGCGCTATCTCCGTGGACTCAGGCGTGGGTGACGGCGGCCGCGGGTGCAGCGTATCCGGGAGCGCCGCCGGAGCGGGTGGCGGCTCGCCGTGGTCCATCGCGTTCTGGTTTGTCGGGCTCGCCGCTGCGGGGCTCGCGCGCCGTCAGCGGCGGTGACGTGACTCTGGGCGAACTATGGATCGCGTTCAGAGCCCGAAGTAGATGAACATCGTATTGAGCGCCCCGCCCGGGAAGAACGTCGGGTGGATGCCGACGCCGACCTTGATGGGGCCGAGCTTGACCGCGAACCGGGCCTCGAGGCCGGCGTACGGGCCGGTGTCGCGACAGGCCTGGACTGCGCAGTTCCAAACGAAGTCCATCGATGGACCGATTCCGATCTGAAAGATTCTCAGGAACTTGTAGTCGACGATGATCGTATTCCACGCGGCGTAGAAGTTATCGCCGAAGCCGCCGGACTCGAAGTAGCCCGAGAAGAAGTGGAACTTGTACATGAAGCCGAGGGGGCCGAACTGCGCGCCGATGCCGGCGCCGAGGCCGCCCATTCCTCCGGAGACTGAGCCGACGAAGAATCCGCCGCCGAGGCTCGCCCCGAGACGGACGCCGCTGAAGGCGAAGGTGCCCCGGGAATCCTCCGCAGCGGCCGCCTCTTCGGGCGCTGGATTGGCCGCGGCGGCGGTCTCTTCGGGCGCCGGCGCGAACGTGGTCGTGCTCGCGCTGGTCGTCGCCGCAGCGGGGGCGGTGCCCGTGGTCGCCGCGCCGGTGGTCGCACCTCCGGTGGTGGCGGCTGCGCCGGCGGTCGCGCCGGTTGCCGTCTCGGCTTCGTTCTCCTCGGGGGTCGCGCCGCTCACCGGGGCGGCTACGCCGGCCGAGTCAGCGGGTGCCGCGACCGTTCCGTCGGTGGCCGGTGACTCTTCTTGTTGGGCTGCGGCGGTTTGGGCGCCGGCGGTTATCGCGACCACGAGCAGCGAGCACACAGAGATCAGGGAGAGGGAGCGAACGGTGGTGCGAGGCATGAGGCGAAGGTATGCCCGGCGCGTCTTTCCGCAAAGCTTCCGGCGATTTTCCCTCCCGAGGGCAGGTCCGTCCTCGTTCGGCGTATGACGAACCGCATGCGCGTCCGGACGACGGATGCGATGGCATGTGCATGATCGAAGAGGACATGCCTGGGCGGCGGCGCGATGGGCGACAGCGGCGGCGCCGCACCTCTTCTCGTCGCGGATGAATGGGAGCGGGGTGGGGCGCGTCCGTCGATCGCCACCGAACCGCCGCCTTGAAGGAGAGGCGGGCTGAGCTATTGGAAAGGTCAGGACAAGGAGCCTCCGTCATGCTGCGCCGCATCTTCTACATCGCCGCTCTCGCTCTCTCGGGTTTCCTGGGCTCGGTGAGTGGCGCCTTGGCGCAGGCAGGAACTCCAGAAGGAGAGGAAGGTTCTCGAGAAATCCCTCAGAGCGAGGCTCAGACTACCTGGGCCTACTGCTTCTCGACCGATACGCGCCAGTGCTCCGTCGCTGGGGGTCACTTTCTCCAAGGCACCGGCGGCACCTCACGCGCTCCCTCGCGGGCGCAGCTCGCCTGGCAGCACGGCTGCGAGCACGACGACGGCGAGTCTTGCCGTGAGCTCGGCCTCCTGCACGACCAGGGGCGGGTCGTCGCCCAGCACAGCGACCGCGCTTACCAACTCTTCGCCCAAGGATGCCAGTTCGGGAGCATGGCCAGCTGCCATGAGCAGGCGCGCATGCTGCGCCTCGGGCGCGGCGCGCCGGAGAACCTCACCGAAGCGACGCGCCTCGATCTCTGGGCCTGCGACCATGGCAGCGCCCCGGCGTGCCGGCAGATGGCGACGGCGCACTCGACCGGGCACGGGGTTCCCGAGAGCGCTGAGGAGAGCCGGCGCTTCCTCGCCAAAGCCTGCGAGCTCGGTGATCGCGTTGCCTGCGGCGAGGCCGCCCCGGCCCAGCCTGCGAACGTACCGCCGACGCCGAACGGCTACCAGCCCGCGGCCGCGGACGGCCCGGTCGTTCACCCCCAGACGATTCAGACTGCCCTTGCGACGGTCATGCCGCAACTCACCCGATGCTACGACCGCCGTTCCCGTCAGGTCCCCCTCTCGGGAACGGTTCAAATCGCTTTTCGGGTCGACCCCCGAGGGCGCCCGGCCGCGCTCTCCGTCGATGAACGCGCCAGCACGATCACCGACGCATGGATGCGTCGCTGCATCCAAAACGCGGCCCAGGGCATGGTCTTCCAGCCTCCGCCGCCGGCGGTCTCCGCGCCGATCCACCGGTCCTTTTCGTTCAACCAGTAGAGCCGGCCGCCGGTTCATACGCGGGCACCGCCCCCCCCGGTACGTCAAACGACGACGCCCCCCCCAGGTACCCGCATCTTCAAGTTACCAGCCCGCGGCATCGTGTCGAGAGGTCTGGCTTACACTTCGTGCAGATTGGAGCCGCTACTCGAAAGCGGTCGGCGTCGCCCGATTCGCGACCCCGGCGGTGCCTCGGTAGTTCTCACCGACCGACCAGTCCGCGTCGTTGCGCAGCACCTTGTACTCGAAGGCTCCGGAGAGCTCGGTGCTGACAAAGCGCCAGAGACTCGGGCCGGTGTTGATCGCGGGCCACCCTTCGGTCCAAGAGAGCGGCGCCTGGTCACCCCGGATGAAGAGCCTATTGCCGGCTCCGACATCAACCTCGAATTCGAAGGTCGTGAGCTCGATCGGGGTTCCGGAGGCG
>JAFDCW010000375.1 GCA_019312705.1 Deltaproteobacteria bacterium | reverse complement strand
ATGGGTACCGCTGCGCGTGTCCGGTGTGCAGGCGCCGGGACGTGACGCTGCATCATGTGAAGTACCGGTCGGCGGGCGGCGGCGATGAGGGGGGCAATGTGCTGAGCGTTTGCGCTTGGTGTCACCTCGAGGGCGAGCACGGAGGGCGGCTCAAGGTGCGGGGCGGCGAGAAGGCGGAGCGGCGGTGGGAGTTGGGGCGACGGGGGCAGGCGCCGGTGATCGTGGTGGAGGGGCGCGAGCGGCTGGCGGGGTGAGGCGGGGCCGGCGAAGTGCCGAGCCCCTCGACCTATCGCCCGGCGTCGCCGATCAAATTGTCGGCCTTGGCGGTGAGCATGAGCGGCGAGACGTTCACTGCTCATCCTCATCGGGGATTTTCCGCGTGACTCAGTCGTCGATGCCGCCACCATTGCTCGAGTCGCTTGACGCCTCGGCTTCAACCATCCTCTGGGCGAGGTCGAAGCTGAACCCAGCGCGGGCGAAGGCGCCGAGCTCTTTGCGCCGCCGTGCGTCGTCGAGCTCGATGTCTGGTCGCCGAAACGCGCCGAAGCGACGCTTCCTCGCGAACTCGGTGGCGGCGTCACCATCGATGTCGTCGCTCTCGTCGCCGAGCAGGGCGATGGCGTGGTCCGCGTCCTCCCGCGATACTCGCTTCTGGGCGAGGCGGGATTGAATGAGGCGGCGGCTCCTTCCTGAACGGTGCAGGGAGCGCGCGAGCAGCTCTGCAAAGAGCCTGTCGTTGAGAGAGCCCTCGGCTTCGAGAGCCGCGACGACGTCGGTGACCCACCCGAGGGCCTCTTCCAAGGCGGCCGCGTTCGCATCTTCGTTTTCGGCGGCGCTTTCGGCGACTTGCCGCTTCACCTTTCGCGTCAGGACGTCGGTGAGCCCTCTGCTGGTCGTCCCGTGGCGCTTGAGGTGTGCGACCGCGGACTTCATCAGGCGCTCGCGGGTCGGGGGGCGCGGCGTGGGACGACGGGCCACAGGGCTATACGTCGTAGCGCTCGCGCAACTTGGCATCCATGCGCCGAACCAGGTCGAGCAGCTGAATGATGTGGTCGTGCAAACCCTTGGCGTCGTCGAGGTTCTGGTTGGTCGACGCCACTAGGGGCAGGAGCGTCGTGCGCATGATCTCGACCTGCCGGGCGAGGGTGGCCTCATGGACCCCGGGCGCCGAGGCCGCCGCGCCGCCAATGGCGGGGGCCAGCGCCGGCGCCTCGACGGTGACCTCGATCTTCGGGTTCGCGAGGCGCTCGAGGGCGGCCTGAAGCTCCGTGAGCTGGGGGCCGAGGGCCGCCACGATCACGTTGCCACTCGACGCCCCGGCGTCCGCGGCCGCGGCGCGAGAAGCTGCCGCCCGCGCGGCGTCGTCGGCCCGCTTGGCATCGGCCGTCTGCCGGGCTTGGGCAGCCTGCCTCGCCTCGGCGTCCGCCGCAGCTCGCGCATCCGCGTGTTCTGACGCCCGGTCCGCGGCTGTAAGCAGCGTATCCCGAATGCCCTCGAGCTCTCGCCCGAGGCCGCCGAGGGTGCCGGTCAGCCGGGTGACCGGGTCGTCGTCGCCGCCGCCCTGGCTCTTGAGGCGACCGAACTCCCGCTTGATGTTCACCCAACGAGCCTGCTGCTCGTCGCTCATCCGGCCGCGCATCTCCGCGAGCTTGAGCAGGTTCTGCTCGGCCCCGGTGGTGAGCGTCTGCGACTCGCCCATATAGTGGTCGTCGATGAGCGCCTCGACCTCCACGTCGTTCATCGCCGAGACGATCTTCTCGGAGAGCTTGTTCATGTTTCGGTAGCTGCCCTGGAGCTTGAACGCCGGCTCGGTTCGGTACGCCTCTTCCTGGGAGGCGCTCTCGATGTACTGGGCGTTCACCATCAGGAGCACGTCGCGGGCGGTGAAGAGCTTCTTGAAGACCGAGGTCATCTCCTGGAGCTCTGCGGCGGCGTAGCCATAGGAGAGGTCCGTCGTCGGCACATCTTCGCCCTGAGCGATGCGCACGATCTTGTAGAAGTCGGACTGGTCCCGGGAGGCGAGGGGGGCCAGGACCGGGTTCGAGGTCAGCGAGTTCTCGATGTAGGAGAGGGCAAAGACGTCGTCTTTGCCGCTGAGCACGTCGCCTAGATTGTAGGTGTCGGCGCGGTTCGCGAGCATGTCGGGGATCTGGAACTTGTCCCCGCTTTCCGTATAGGGGTTGCCCGCCATCACCACGCAGAACTTCTTGCCGCGCATGTCGTAGGTGCGCGTATTGCCCTGGTAGACGCCTTCGATACGGCGCTGGCCATCGCAGAGCGAGATGAACTTCTGTAAGAGCTCCGGATGCGTATGCTGGATGTCGTCCAGATAGAGCATCACGTTGTTCGCCATCTCGAAGGAGAGGTTGATCTTCTCGACCTCTTGCCGGGCGGTGGCGTTGGGCGCCTCCGACGGGTCGAGGCTCACGACCCCGTGGCCCAGGCTCGGGCCGTTGACCTTCATGAAGACCATGCCCAGGCGGTTGGCGATGTACTCCATGAGCGTCGTCTTGCCGTAGCCAGGCGGCGAGATGAGCAGCAGCAAACCCATCAGGTCGGTGCGCTTGTCGTCGCCGGCGGCGCCGAGCTGCTTGGCGAGGTTGTCGCCGATCATGGGCAGGTAGACGTCGTTGATGAGCTTGTTGCGCACGAACGAAGTCATCACCCGCGGCTTGTACTCGTCGAGGCGCAGGCGCCGTCGTTCGCGCTCGAGGAGGGCGTGGCGCTGCTCGCGATAGGCGTGGAAGCCGGGAACCCGCCGGTGCACGAAATCGCTGAGCCGGTTGAGGAACTCGTCGAGGCGCAGCTCCATCTTGCGGCCCGCGATTCGGGAGTGCTGTCCCAAGAGCCCGGGGACCTCGACGTGCGTGAGGGCCTGGCTCACGTCCCGTTCGAGGCCCTCGGTGAGCATCAAGACGCCCGCCTCCACCGCCGCGTGGGAGAGCGCCGTAAGCTCCTCCTTGTCGCTGCGGTCGACGAAGGTGCGCACCCACGAGATGGCCACCGCCGCCTGGGCCCGGGGCGCGTCGGCGAGGGTCCGGAGGTCTTCGTCGAAGGCGCGGCGCGTCCCGGCGACGTCGAGCTCACGGTAGAGCGCTTCTTTGAGCTTGTGGGCCTCGGCGCTCGTCGTGAAGCGGGGGTGGTCGGCAGTCAGTTCTTCGGCGAGGTATCGCCCGGCGAGGCGCCCTTCGCCTTCGCTGTGGGGGATGCCGTGGCGCTGGGCGAAGTCTGTGATCTTCGCAGTCAGGTCGTCGGTGAGCTCCGTGAGCGCGCCGACGGGGCCAAAGCTCGCCCGGAGGCGTCCGAGGCTCATCGCCCGGCGGTGCAGTTCCTCTTTTTCGGCGGCGTCGGCGAGGCGGGCCCAGAAGAGGCAAGCGAGGGCCCGGGGCGTCGCCGGGAAGCGCAAGAGCCCCGCCGAGTCGCGGAGCGCGAGCAGCTTCTCGAGCAAGAGGGCGGCGTCGGCGTCGTGCACGCCGCGGTCGTAGCCCTCGTCGTAGCGAGCGCTGGCGACCTCACGGACGATCCCCAGCAGGCCCTCTTCGTCTCGTTCCCGGTCGTGGAGGGCGGCGATCGAGAGCCCGTTGTCGCCTTTCTCGGCGTCGAAGAGGATACAGGCCGCGAGGTATTCGCCTCGATAGACCTCGGCGGTCTCCGACACGAACTGCTGCGACCAAAACTCCCGAGTCGCGACGAAGTCCTCGTCGGTGACCTCATCGTAGAAGTCAGTGCCGCTCAAATGCAGGGCCATGCCCTCGCCCCGGGGCACCATCGAGAGTTCGAGGGGCTGGGTATTGTAGCTGAAGCGGTGTTTGCCGAGCTTGATGAGGTCGCCCTCTTCGTAGAGGTCGGCCTTGTCCCGCATGCCGCGGAGAGCGTCCTGGCGCGCCGCCTTGAGGCGCGCGTCGACGTCGTCGGCCTTCACCGCGTCGCCTAGGTCCCTGAGCTGGTCGGCGATCTGCCGCAGCTTCATGATCATCGGGTCCGACGCGAAGTAGGCGTTGAGCTCGTCCTGCTCATCCATGCCCTTGGCGCGGCGGCCGACGCCCCCGAGAATTCGCTCCGCCGAGGACATCAGGTTGCCGGCCCGGCGTTGCCGCGCGTCGACTAGGGACTGCTTCTTCGCGCTGAAGGCGTCGTAGATCTCTTCGCGCTTCTGCGCGATCTCCCCGAGGAACTCGTCGAGCTCGCCAAAGCGCGCTTCGAGTTCCTCGAGCTGGATCATCAGGCGTGAGAGCTGCTCGTCGCACTTCTCGGGGGAGTCGGCGAGGGCGAGGCCCGAGCCTACGGACTGTCCGAGGAGCTTGAACTGAGCCGCGAACTCGGCGCGTCCCTCCTGGCCGAGCAGCTCCTTCCGGTGGGCCATCACCGTCGCGCGCACGCGGTTGATGTGGCTGAACACCTCGGAGATGCCCTCGAGGATGCGGGTCCGCGCGGTCGCGTCTTCTACCTCGAGGCCCTGGACGATCTCGCTGATCACGTCGAGGCCCTCGCCGGTCTCGTCGAGGCGTTCGACGAGGGGCTTGATCTCGGCGACCGTTTTGCAGCCATCAACGCCGCCGAGGATGCGGTCGAGCTCGCCGGTGATCGGCAAGAGGGCGTCGTCTCCGAGGAGGAAGTCGGTGCACAGCGTGCTGATGCGATCGAAGTGACCGATGACGTCCGCCTCGAGGCCATCGAGGGCACCGACGTCGATGTAGCGGGTGTCCTTGAGGCTGATCAGGTGGCCGCGCTGATGACGCAGGGCCGTGAGCGCTTTCATGAAGGCGCTGACCGAGGAGAGTTCTTCGTCGCGCAGCCCGCCGACCAGCTCCTCTTGCTGGTCCTGCGCTTTGCCGAGCTCCTCGGCGGCGCGCTTCTTCATCGCGAGGACTTTTTCGAACTCGTCGACGATGAGCTCTGCCGTGGCGCCGAGCTCGGCGAGGGCGGGCTTCAGGCCCACCTCTTCGCTGTCGAGCCAATAGTAGGCGTCGAGGGTCCGGGTGACGGTCCGGATGATGTCCTCGTAGGTCTGACGCCCGGGCTCGGCGGCCTGAATGAGGCGCCGCACGGTGAAGCAGTCGCGCACGCCCCGGACCAGTTCGGCGTTGCCTACCTTGGCGAGGAAGGAGCCGTCGGTGGGGGCCTCGGCTGCGTACTGGGCACTGGTGAAGGGCGTCGCCCAGATCTGAATCGGGTGAACCCGGCTCGCCTCTTCCTGGGCCCGGAAGACGATCATGCGGCCGTCTTCGAAGATGGAGAAGCCGTGGCAGCGGATCGGCGTCTGCAGCTCCTGACGGATCACGTTGTAGGGCAGCAGCTGGTAGAGCCCCTCTTCCTGGGCCCGGAAGACGATCCGCCGCCACGGCTTCTCCATCTTCGAAGACGGCCGCA
>JAFDCW010000374.1 GCA_019312705.1 Deltaproteobacteria bacterium | reverse complement strand
CGGGTTGAAGTCCCCGGTGAGCTTGGCGAAGTCGAGGCCGGCCTTGGTCCCGAGGCGATAGCGGGACAGCTCCCGGGCATGCGTCGGAACTCGCGGCCGCTCTTTCTTGATGCCTTTGCTCGTCTTGTCCTTCTTGTCTTTCTTGGCGAGGGGCACGATGGCGAAGAGGTCCGCGACGATGCAGTCCGGTTGCGCGCTTGTCCCGGTGATGATCCGCGTCTGGATGACGGCGCGGCGGCCGTCATCGTCGATAGACTCGAGGCGCGCCCGGACGTGCAGAGGTTGCCCCTGGGGCAGCGGGTGGTGGACCTCTACCCGGCAGCCGCCGTTGAGAGCCTTTGCGAGGGGGTAGGGCAGGCCGGTCAGCACGCGAGGTGCGAGGGCGAAGCCCCATTGGGGGAAGAGGTGGGCCGGGACGATGCGTCGGTAGCTCGCAGGGTCGCCACCGACGTGGCGCACGAACGACGCGATCAGCTTGGGTGAGCGCGGCGCCATCACCAGGTGGTGCTCGGGTCCGGGCAGGCGGGGGTCGTCCCCGGGGCCTCGCGCGGGCCCCCCGAGCCGCTGCCGCAGCACGGCGATTGCGCCTTCCCCGAGGCCCCGGAGAACAGGACCCTGGTGCAGGATGTAGCGAGCCGGAACGCCCATCGATTGCCCCTCCAATCCCCGCGCCGGCCGGTCTGATACCAAGCCGCAGCCGGGTCCGCCTGATTATCATCGGGCCCCGAGGGGCGCAATCGTCGTCGTCGGCCCAGGGCGATCTGTGAAGTGGGGTTCTCACATGTGCGGGCCTGGCACGGTCTGCGTCACTCTAGGCGCCAAGATTGCTCACGAATTGATGGCACGTCGGTTGCTTTAGGGACGGCGACTCTGAGGGAGAGGAACCCACACCGATGAACAAGATTTTCTGGCTGTCACTCGTTGCCGTTCTCGCCACCAGCACCTCCGGGTGCATGTTCGACTGGGACGACTGGGACGAGGACTACGGCTACTACGAGGAAGACCGGTACATCTCTCCGGCGTACGACCCTGCCTACGACACCGGCGCCACGGTGGACCTCGAAGCGGGCTATATGGCCGGCGACCTCGGTGACTATCGGGGCTTCACCGCTCCGGCGTACCAGGCCACTGAGCAGGACTGGGGCGACTCCTCGACCGTCGAACTGCACGGCGGGGACGACTACTGGGTCATGACCCGCCTCGAGGTCACCGGCGGTTTGAAGCACCGCGACCTCGTCCCCGGCGCTGTCCTGGAGTTCGAATTCGACGACTACGGCTGGGCCGAGGGCTCCGCGGACAGCGGTGTCTTTATCTCCTCGATCGGCTGTTCGGGCCCGACCCACGGCAACTACACCTACGACGGCCCAGCGGACCGGGTAACGGTCGAGGTCGAAGCGGGCCCGACCGCCAACGACCGCGTCTTGCACTTCCAGGCGGAATACCAGAACGGCGGAGAGACCCAGCTGGTCGAAGGCTCCTTCGGCTACACGGTTTACTGACGTCCGCCGCCTTTGCCTCGGAGTAGCCTTGGCCGTCGCCCTGGGGTAGGCCTCTAGCCCTCTCGCCGAGGCGATAACTCAGGCGTTCGACGGCGAGGTCGACGAGCAGCTTCTAGCTCGGGCCCTCGAGACGTAGTGGGAGCAGCCGTCCTGGGTCAGGGTCCTGAGTCAGGGTCCTGGGCCCAAGCACCATCAGCCCGCGTCTTCCGCCGGGGCGCCGTAGGGGGGGGCGATTCCCACGTCCGAGGTCCCCGAATCCACGCCCGAGTCTTCCGGCGGGGCGCCGTAGGGCGGAGCGATGGCGGAGTCCGGTGCGCCCGTGTCGGTGCCGGCGTCGCCGACCGCGGAATCGCTCGGGCCCGAGTCGGCGGTGCCCGAGTCTTCCGGGGGCGTGCCGTCGTCCCCGCAGCCGGTGATCGCGACCATGCCGGCGACGACGGCGCCGGCGGCCAGGCGGGCGGTGCGGCTCATGCTCGACGGGGGCGTGGGGAGCGGGGCGCCGGCGCCCGGGGCAAACGAGGTCGGCGCGCCGCAGAAGGGGCACGCAGGGTCGTTGGCGCGCACGTGGCGGGCACAGTCGGGGCACGGAAGAAGGCGCGGGCTCATGGAGGTTCTCCTAGGTCAGCTGGGCGGTTCACCATCATAGCCCACCTACGCCCCGCCGCGTTAGCCTTCGGCCGCCATGACCTATTCGAGTGACATCGACGTGCGCTTCGGTGACGAAGACCACGCGGGCATCGTTTACTACCCGCGGTTCTTCGACTTCTTTCACCGGGCCTTCGAAGACTTCTTCAAGGACCACGGGGTTCCCTACAAAGACGTCCTCGACGTGGACAACTGCGGCTGGCCCTCGGTGCACGCCGAGGCCGACTTCGCCAGCCCCGCCCGCTTTGGAGACGTGCTCTCCATCGAGCTCACCGTCGAGCGCGTGGGCTCGAAGTCGGTGACCTTTCTCTTTCGCGGGATCAATCGCAAGGAAGACCGCCTGGTCCTGACCGGGAAAGTGACCTGCGTCTGCGTCTTCATGGACAACTTTGCTTCGCGGCCCATCCCCGACAAGTACCGCGCGATGTTCGAGCAGCATCTAGTGGCCGAGTAGCGCGTCGCCCGGGTGCTACGATTGACTCCCCTCCGATGAAGGCCCTGATCAAGGTCGGCTATGGCTGCAACGACCACTGTTCGTTCTGCCACACCCTCGACGTGCGCCACATCGATGGCGAGGCCCGGGAGATCCACCAGAAGATCGATCGCGCCAAGGCCCTGGGCCACTCGATGGTGGTGCTCTCGGGCGGTGAGCCGACGATACGCCCCGAGTTGCTCGCTTGGGCCGACCACGTCGTCTCCCTCGACATGGATTTTGGCCTCGTCACCAACGGCCGCATGCTCAGCTATCCGGAGCTCACCGACGCCCTCCTCGAGCGACGCCTGCGCTACGTCTATCTCTCGCTGCACGGCGGCACCGCGAAGGTGCACGACCTCATGGTGCGCAGCGAGGCCTTTGAAGAAACCTACGGCGCCCTCCGGGTCCTCTCCGGTCGGGGCCTCGACCTCACCGCCAACTGCGTCGTGACCCGGCACAACGTCGAGCACCTCCGGGGCCTCGTCGACGCCGTATTGCCCTACGAAGACCTGAGCCTGAACTTCTCGATGGTCGAGCCGAAGGGCGGAGGCGATGCGCTCTTCGAACACTTGATGCCGCGCATCACCGCGGCGGCCGGGCGCATTCGAGAGGCCATCGAGTACGGCGACGCGCGAGTTCGGGACAGCGGCGCGACCGGGCCCCGCTTTGGCCACGGCGCCATCCCCCTCTGCCTCATGGCAGGTCACCCGGACCGCTACGGCGACCTCAAGACCCATCGCTTTGCGTCGATGACCGAGATCGGTGAGGCCGATTTCTACCCCGTCGACGATCGTAATAAGGTTCAGCCCGAAGAAAAATGCCGCGGGTGTTCCCTGAGCGGCCCGTGCCCGGGGCTCTACCGGGGGTATGTCGAAGTGTTCGGGGCGTCCGAACTGGCGCCGGTTTTCGACCGTCCGCGCAGCAACTCTTTCAACTATGTCTTCGAGGCGAAGGTGCCCCAGCTCGCGGACGGCGTCTGTCCCCTCTATACCGATGGGATCACGCCGTGGGACCGCGGGCGCCATCTCTTCGTCGAGCACGAAGGACGCATCGGCCGCTACGTCGCCCGGACCCGGGACTTCGCCGACTAGGAGATCCTGGGCCTCAAACACGACCTCGGGCAGGTCTACGTCGACGTGTCACGCAAGGCCGCCCCCGATGACTTCGCCCGCGATTTGGTTCACCTCGTTCGCAGTCCCCGCTGCGAGCCGTGCCCGGTTCGCGAGGCGTGCACCGGCATGTTCACGCCGCTCATGGAAGACGTCTTCAGCCGGGACGATACGCGGGTCCGAGAGATCCTCGGCGAGTTGACCGGGGCAGTGCTCGATGTGGGTTGCGGTGATGGTCCCTACGAGGAGGTCCTCGAACCCCTCGCGGCGGCGAACACGATCACCTACCTCGGCGTCGAGCCGGACCGAGACCGCGTGCGTGATCTTCGGGAGCGTTGGCCCTGGGCGACCATCGAGGAGGGGCGCGCTGAGGGGTTGAACGAGGGACACGCGGGGCGCTTCGACCACGTGCTGGTTCTCAGAAGCTGGAACCACTTTGCGGATCCGGCCCGGGCCATCGAGCAAATCACGCGCTGCCTCGTCCCGGGCGGCACCCTGACCATCGTGGACAACGTGGCCTTCGGCCTCGCCCGCGGCCCCCGCCTCACGCGGCGGGCCGAGGCGTCGGCGAGCGGCTTCGAGCACTACCGCAACGACAGCGCGGCCGACGCCCACCGAGTCGCCTCTCGCGGCGCCCTAGCCCTCATCGAACGGCGCGACGTCGGGCCGGCGACGAGCAACCAGTGGTTGCTGCGCTATCGCCTGCCCAGCGGCACCCGTGACAGTCCCCCGGCCGCCGGGGTAGACTGACCTCGCCATGGGCCAAGACGATCAGCACGATCAGGACGATCACGACGATCACGACGATCACGACTCGGACCGCCAGAGCGACGACGAAGAGTTGCCTTCGTTCAAAGCGGGGCCGGCGGATCGGCTCGTCGGCGAGCAACGCGAGATCTCCGACCGCGCCAAGGACAACGCCGACGACGGCGGCTTTGCCGGGGAAGGCGGCCAGCGCGGCGGCCAGCATTGCTCCCACGGCTCCCACGGCTCCCACGGCTCCCACGGCTCCCACGGCTCGCACGGTTCGCACGGTTCCCACGGTTCCCACGGCTCCCATGGCTCCCACGGGTCCCACGGCAGCTGGTAGTCGGTTGCTCTTTCGGCGCGGGCCACGTACCGAGACAGGATCGCTATGAAGCTTCCCGGAATCCCCGAAGAGCTCGCTCAGGCTGACCTCGTAGACGGCAGCGTCACGGTCACCCTCGACGGCTCCGTGTATCCCCTCGAGGCCATTTACGGCGCGAGCTTCGTCTTCATCGAGCGGGCCTTCGTCTTCGTGGACCGCCCGACCGAGGGCGAGTATCGGGTCGTCCTCCGGGCCAAGAGTGGGCCCTTCGACGAGGACGGCCTCGGGGCCCTTGCCGGCGAACTCGCCAACGAGCTCCTGTGCAACGCCTGGCGCCACCAAATCACCAAAGACAACCGGGCGACCATCGAGGCGGTCACCATGCAGGCGATCGCCGGGGCGATGGGCCCGCCGAGCCTAGACGAGCTCGAGGACTTCGACTTTTCCGAGGAGCCCTTCGACGACCCCCTCGGCATCGCCCAAAGCTGGGAAGACAAGTACAAGAAGACTCCCGAAGGGGGCGCGTGATGCGAGAGCTTCGATTCGACAAGGCGATCTACCTCGGCGAAGCGGTCG
>JAFDCW010000373.1 GCA_019312705.1 Deltaproteobacteria bacterium | reverse complement strand
CCCCGAGCATGCGACGCTTGTCGCCAGCGAGCACACCTTCCATTAGAGCCCAGACGTTCCAGTGACGGCTGAGGACGATGTCGAGGGCACCGCCAAGGCGGACCCGGGCCAGATCCTGACGGCCGCCCGGTACGGACCCTGCGTCCACTAGGCTGATGAAATCGTCGCGCGTGGTGCACGCCGTCGCAGCCGCGGTGGGACTCTGACCGTACACGTGCTCGAGGAAGCTGTTCTGCGACGGATCTTCGCGAACGGTGCCGTCCTCGTATTGCGTATGCAGGAGGCAGCTGTCGTCACTGCCGAGGAAATGATAGCTGTCGCTCATGAAGTCGACGCCCAGCCAAAGGCTGAACGCGCCGGCGTCACTGAAGTGCAGCGTGCCGATCGCTTCGAGGCTGAAGAAGAAGCTGTTCGTCGAGTGGCTCTCGAGCTGCTCGTTGACCCCGGGCATCGGGGTCCCGGTGACGGGACAGGGGCGCCCCGCCGGCATCCCGGTGGGTGTCTCGCCCTCGAGGCACTGCTCTTCCCAGCGTTCGTCCTCGGTGTGTGACGCGTCGGGCCCGATGCCGCCTCCGAAGCGGGCCTGTATGCCCACCGAGAGCTGACGGATGGGCCGGATGCCAGCCTTCGCGCGTAGCTCGAACTCGGTCAGGCGCCCGAAGGTGCGCACGCCGAAACCGCCCTCGAGCCAGTCCACGATGCCCACGTTGAGGCGCAGGTCGGCGATGTAGGGGAAGCCAATCGCCATGTCGAGGACGGCGAGGTCCGGCGGCAATACCGCCGCCGCGTGGGTGCCGGCGGCGGTGAAACGCTGCTCTCGGTCGTGACGCTGCTCCTGCCGCTCCTCATCGGAGAGGTCGCCCTCCGCCGTGAGGGCGATATTGAACTCTCGCGCCTCGGCGCTCGCCAGCAGGTTCACCTGCTCGACGTGGGAGTGGTAGCCCTCGGCGCGCACCTCGAGGCGGTGCTGGCCAACGGGCAGGTTGCCCTCGTAGGGGATGGGACCCGCTCCCTCGCCGTTCACGAAGAGCTGGGCGCCGCGCACGTTGCTCACGACCCGTACCGGGGTGCCCCGGGGCCGGAGGCGCGCTTCGATTTCGCAGTTCGTGGCCGGGCTCGTCTCGCAGGTCGTGCGGTAGTCTTCGTACCCGTCGGCGACGATGACGATGGCATGGGTGCCGGCGGGGGGGCCGTCGATGACGACCGGCGGATTGCCGCGCTCTTCACCGTCGATGGTGATGACGGCGTTGCCCACCGTCGTGCGCACGATGATGTCCCCGGCCTCCCGGGCGTCGCGCTCGAGGCGCAGGGAGACGACCCGTTGCTGCCCCGCTTCGATGGTCACGGGCTGTTGCAAGGGTTGATAGCCGGTGGCTACCGCTTCGAGGATGTGCTCACCGGCACCGACCGCGTCCCGGGATACCGGCGCTTCGCCGAGAACCTCGCCATCGAGGCTGATCACGGCTCCGGGCACATTCGCGATGACCCGAATGCTGCCCCCGCCAGCGGGACCGCTCCGGAGCTGCGCGTTCAACGTCGCCCGCTGCCCGGCCTGGATGAGCACCGTCTCTCGGTGGACGGGCGCCCCCTCGGGGCGAAGCTCCACCTGATGCGAACCCGCGGGGATGTTCTCGACCACCGTCGGCGAATTGCCCCGGGGTTGGCCGTCGATGAAGATCGGCACGCCGTGCATGTCCGCCGCGACGAGCAGGGACCCGGTGAGCGGCGCCTCAGCCTGGAGGAGCACCGGCAGGCTGAAGACCTGACCGCCGGACAGGTCGACCCATTGACCGAAGGTCTCGTACCCTTCACGACCTACCCGGATTTCGTGTCGGCCCGGCTGCACCGTCTGCCGAAACGGAATGTTGCCCACCGCCTGCCCATCGATGCGCACCGCGGCGCTGTTGGCAGCGGGGTTGCCCGCCGTGATGACGATGGTCGCGAGGGGGTTCAGGACCGCGCGGAACGTCTCACGGCGGCGCCGCACGTTGACCGAGAGGCGCGCCTCTTCGTGGTTGGGCAGCTTGAAGATGAGGGTATGGGAGCCCCGGGGCACCCGCACACTGCGCATCGGCGTCGTGCCGAGGGCCGCACCGGTCTCGACGTCGAGGAAAACCGTCGCCCCTGGGGGCGTGGACTCGATGTTGATGGGGATCCGGCGCTGGGCGTCTGCCGAGGCAGAAAAGCCGAGGACAGAGCCGACGACCACCGTGGCCAGAGCCAATCCATGGATAGCGTGAAGCCAATGCGAGCGAGCCAAGAGAACCTCCCGTGTCGAACCTTGTAGAACCCAAGGGCGCGTGAGTTCAAGAACGGCGAACCCCCATCGTCGCTTCAATGCGGCGACAAATCGTTTCTGAAGGGAGGTTCGCGGGCTGGACTGAACAAATAGCCAGTGACGGAGCACCAGGGCGGCACGGTCCTTGATGTATATTTGGGAAGCTGTGCCACTGACCGAAGATCGTTCAGGATCGGGTGGCACACTGTGACGAGGGTGTCCGGTCTCTGGCCGATTCGGGAGGATCAATGACGTTGAACGGGAAAATCTTTTGGGCGATCGCCGCGGCGGCCGTCACTTTCGTAGGCTTCTCCGTGGCCCCGGGGACCGCTGAGGCCTGCGGCGGATTCTTCTGTAACGGAGGCGGGGGGACCGGGCCTCAGCCGGTCGTCCAGGCCGCCGAGCGCGTCATCTTCGAAAAGGACGCGGACGGGACGATCCGCGCCTACGTGCAGATCCGCTACGACGGCAACGCACCGGTCGGCTTCTCCTGGGTCATCCCGGTCCTCGGTCTGCCCGAGGTCGGCATCGCCGAGGCGTCGACCTTCGACGCCCTCGATGGCGCGACCAACCCCCAGTTCCGCTTCATCAACCGCGCCGCGGTGAGCCGCGGCAGCAGCGGCGGCGGCGGCGGCATCGGCTGCGGCAGCGCCGACTTCGCGAGCGCCGCCCGCGGTGCCGAGGACGGCGCGATCGACGTCGAAGGCGTCACCGTATGGGACTCGGCCCGGGTCGGGGACTACGAGACGGCAACCCTCTCCGGCGACAGCGCCGCCGACGTGATCAACTGGCTCGCGGCCAACGAGTACGACATCCCGGCCGAGGCCGAGCCGATGATCGGGCAGTACGTCACCGAGGGCCATCTCTTCGTCGCGTTCAAGTACGACCCCATCGGCGTGGGCACCGGCACCCTCGACCCCGTCGTCCTGACCTACCGCGGCGAGAAGCCCTGCGTGCCCCTGCGCATCACCGCCATCGCGTCGACGCCGATCCTCGACATCATGGTCATGGCCTTCGGCGAGCAGCGCGCGATGCCCGAAGGCGGCTACGCGTTGACCGAGCCGGACTACGACGCGATCCGCACCGACCCGACCGCCGCCGGGCAGACGACCTACGGCGTCGAGGTTGCCCGAGCCATCTCCGAAGCCGGCGGCCGCGCCTTCGTGACCGAGTACGCCGCGCCGACGGATACGATCGCCGACGCCATCGTCGACGTCGAAGCTCAGGCCATCCTCGCTCGTAACGCCTACGTAACCCGCTTCTACACTCGCATGGACCCGGCGGACATGACCATCGACCCGGAGTTCAT
The DNA here is from genome assembly GCA_019312705.1 of Deltaproteobacteria bacterium. The sequence goes on along the minus strand of JAFDCW010000373.1, from coordinate 7,365 downwards.
CTTCCCCGGCGGAGCGGACGTGGCACGGTTCCACGTCATCGACATCACCCGGGCTTGCTGCTCGGAGCGGGCATCGCCCTCTTCATTCGCCGCCGCCGTCGCAACCGGCGCTGATCGGCGCAAAGAGCGCACGCCGCACCTCGTCGACGGTCGCCCCCACCTCCCGGGCGACATCGACGAGCACCTGCGAATCGAGGCGACCCCCCGACGGCCGCTGAATCGCCTCGAGGTGGGCACGGGTGAAAGGCTCTGTCGGCTCGCCCGGTTCGCGGGACTGTTCCCCGACGGGGCTCCAGGCCCGGACTGCCAGGCGCATCGGGTCGTCCTCGGGCCCGGCAAGGCCGAGGGACCGCTTCACTCTCAGGGTCGCCCGCAACCGACCATGGTAGGCCACCTCCCACGGCGCCCAGGGCGGCAGCGGGCCTGTGCCCTCGCCGGCGGCATCGAGGCACGCGAGGCGGCCTTCGATGAGCTCGAGGGGGAATCGGTCGAGCTGACGAAGGGCGCCTGGAAAACGAGCCGCGAGGTCGGCCATGGCCTTCGGAACGTCTCTCGCCTCCGGTTGTTGGCGCAGACGCAGGAGCTCTCGATACTTGTCGCGCAGCGCCGCGAGGCTCCGGGTCATCCCGGGCCATGGTAGCGCGTCGGACCGTCCCCGGGGCGCGTCGGTGTGCAATGATCCATGCATGCAGCGTCGCTCGATCGCCTACGCCGCCGCCGGCCTCGCCGCCCTCGTCGCCCTCGGGCTGGCGTACGACGCCCTCGTCGAGACCGACGAGGAGCGCATCGAAGCCTTTGCCGATGCGGTGACAGGAGAGGTGACCTCGGAGAAGATCGCCGAGGCCCTCACGTGGTGCGATACCGGCCGCCAGCCGGTCGAGGTCTACCTGATGGGCGAGAGCCTCTTGTACGAATCCGACTCGGCGCTCGCAGACCGCGCGCGGCAGGGCATGAGCCGATTCATGGGACAGGACGTCCGCGCACTCAATCGGAACGTGCAGGTCGACGGAGACCGGGCGAGCCTCCGGGTACGGGTGATGAACAGCCAACTCGGCATGGTGAATGCCACTTTCGAGTTTCGAAAACGCGACGACAAGTGGCTTCTCAGCGTCGTGCGAATCACTCGGTAGCCAGTATTACTTGGCCACCAATCAGGGTTGGACGGACTAAGTGAGTGCGCCGGCGCGGATGGCGTCCACCACCGACGGGTCTGCCAGAGTGCTGACGTCGCCGAGCTCGTCGCCGCGGCCTTCGGCGATCTTGCGCAGGATGCGGCGCATCACCTTGCCCGAGCGGGTCTTCGGCAACCCCGGGACGACCTGCACCCGGTCTAGCTTGGCGTGAGCCCCTATCTGAGTTCGGCACGCAGCGCTGAGGGCCACCTCGTCGATGGTCAGGCCGGGCTGAGGCACGACGTAGACGTACACCCCCTGGCCCTTGAGGTCGTGGGGGAAACCTACGACCGCGGCCTCCGCGATCTCTTCAACCGAGATGATCGCTGATTCGAACTCGGCGGTGCCCATGCGATGACCGCTCACGTTGAGCACGTCATCGACACGGCCGGTAACCCAGTAGTACCCATCCTCGTCTCGCCGGCATCCGTCGCCGGTGAAGTACACCCCGTCGACTGTCCCGAAGTAGGTCTGCACGAAGCGCGGATGATCTTCCCAAACGGTGCGCGCTTGCCCGGGCCACGGATGGTCGAGGCAGAGCAGACCTTGCCCGGGGCCGCGAATGATTCGCCCTTCGGGGGTGCGCAAGGAGGGCAGAATGCCAGGCATCGGCAGGGTCGCCGAGCCGGGCTTCGTCGGAGTCGCGGGGGCGATGGGGCTGATGGCGATGCCCCCGGTCTCAGTCTGCCACCAGGTGTCGACGATGTTGCAGCGCCCTTCTCCGACGACGTCGTAGTACCAGCGCCAGGCTTCGGGATTGATTGGCTCTCCGACCGTGCCGAGGACCCGCAAAGTGCTTCGAACATGGCGGTCGTCGCGCCGTTCGCCAAAGGACCGTAGACGATATAAGTGTGCCCCGTGACCCAGCCGACGTCAGCGACACACGCGTAAACGTCGTCTTCGCGCAGATCGAAAACCGTCGCGTGAGTATAGCTGGCGTAGGTGAGGTACCCGCCGGTCGTGTGGACCAACCCCTTCGGCTGCCCCGTCGAACCAGAGGTATAGAGAATGAAGAGTGGGTGCTCGGCGTCGACGACCTCGGGCTCGAAGACGTCACTCGCACCGCCGACGGCATCGTGCCACCAGACGTCGCGCCCCTCGGTCCAGGGGATCTCATCGTCCGTGCGCCGGTAGACGAGCACCTGCTTGACGCACGACTCTCCGACGATGGCCTCATCGACCACGGTCTTCAGAGGGATCTTCTTCTGTCCGCGCAGCCCGACGTCCTGAGTGATGACGATCTCGGCGCGACAGTCCCGGATGCGGTCTTTGAGGGCCTCGGCCGAAAACCCGCCGAATACCACCGAGTGGACCGCGCCGATGCGCGCGCAGGCGAGCATCGCGATAGCGGCCTCAGGCACCATGCCCATGTAGATGATGGCGCGCTCGCCCTTCTTCAGCCCGAGCGTGCGCAGCGCATTTGCGGCCTTGCATACCTCGGCGTGCAACTCGCGGTAGGTGAGTTTGCGAACGTCCCCGGGGTCATCCCCCTCCCAGAGAATCGCGACCTTGTCACCACGACCGTCGAGGTGGCGGTCGAGGCAGGACTCGGTGACGTTGAGCTTCCCATCGGCAAACCACGACAAGGGGCCGTCGGCGATCTCGTCAAAGCCGCCATCGAGCCCCTGTGTCGGTGCGCTCCGCCACGCGATGCGCTCGTGCGCCACCGCGAGCCAGAAAGCGTCCGGGTCGTTTTCGGCGCGCCTTGCCGTTTCGCGATAGCGATCGAGGTCGGCGATTGGCGTGGCTGCGTTTTCGCGAACACGGGGGGGCACGTCGTAGGCCATGGGCAAGGTCCTCTCGGGTCGAGGGAAGGGCCTACCAGAAGATCGCGAAAGGCATAAGCCCCTAGAGCGGGTCGGCGGGAGACTCCTCGTAGGCATCGTCGAAGCCTCCGTCGCCCCATCGGTCCCAGTCGTCGTCCCACCCGAGGGCGGTCGCGAAGGGTAGCTCGCCGGCGGTCCCGGGGACCTCGGGGAGTGGCGGCAAGGGGTCCCCTTCATGGAAGAAGCGGAACGTTTCGAGCTCACCGAGGGCGTAGTCGAGGGCCCCCTGATCGATGCGGCCGCGGCTGCGCATGTGGGTGAGCAGGCGCCGCATGCGGTTCTTCATGCCCTCACGAAGGGTGTTCTCTTCCCACTGGTCGTGAAACGCCTTGGGGTTGGGGAGGATGCAGGCGAGGAAGGCGGATTGGGCCGGGGAGAGGTCCTCGGCTTCGACGCCGAAGTAGTGCTCGGACGCCCTCGTTATCCCGTAGAGCGCCGGGCCGTACTCGATGATGTTGAGGTAGAGCTCGAGGAGCTGAGCCTTGTCGAGGGCCTTCTCGAGCCACCAGGTCAACAGCACCTCTTGAACCTTGCGGGCGAGATACTTCTCGCGGTGTAGGAAGAGGTTCTTGGCGAGCTGCATGCTGATGGTGCTCGCTCCGTAGAGGAACCTCCCTTCGGAGAGGTTCCGACTCAGAGCCTCTCGAATCGCCCAGGGCGCAAAGCCGCTGTGACGAAAGAAACTCGCGTCCTCGTGGGCGAGGACCGCGTGAATCAAGTACGGGTTGATTCGATAGATGGACGACCAGTTCCCACTCCCGGGGCCCGTCGACATCTCGAACCAGGAGCCATCCGGTTCATGCACCCGATGGAGGAACGGGCCAGCCACCCGGGCGAGGTCGGCCATCGCCGGCACCGTCTCGAAGCGACAGCCATCGCTCACGTTGATGTCGAGCTCGAGTTCGGCGAGGGACTCGGAGTCGACCTTCGCCGTAACGCGACCGCCGATCTGTCCCGTGAAGGAAAAGCCCGCGAGCCCTCCGAGGATGGAAATCGGGATCGCGCCTATCGCATCCGTGCAGCTGGTCGGCGGCAAGGTTGCCGCGACATCGACCAGGTAGCGGTCCCCATGGTGCTCGAGGGTCCCCGACAGGACCACCTCGGCGTCGCCCATCTGGAGGGTCCCCCGGTGCACCTCGAGGCGGCGGGTCTGCGGATAGAAGGCTCCCTCGCCCGCGACCACCAACGAGATGCCGCGCAAGGGCTCGGGGGCGATGCGGGGGGATGAGAGGGCCAGCCCCGAGAGAGCCACCCGGCCCCGGAGCCCTACCCGCTCTCCGGCCCCGCCATCGACCTCGAGTTCGCCGGTCAGCAGGCTACGCTCGGGCTCGAACCATGGAACTTCCGGCACCAGAGGGGCCACGAGGGCGAGGGGCAGGTCTTCGAAGCGCAGCGACCCTTGGGCTCGGAGGTCCGCCGGGGAAACGCTGAGGTCCCAGCCGAGGGTCCCCCCATCCCCTGGATTTCCTTCGCCTTTCACCCGAATTCGGCCCACCTCCAACTTTTCGAGGCTCGCCTCGAGGCCGGTCACGATCGGCGACTCTTCGCCGCCCGGGGTTCGGGTACGGACGGCGACCTGGGACACCTCGATGAGCGCCCCGGAGGTTAGCCGGCGAAGCCAAGGCGCCTCCTCTCCGAGGTCGGTCTCTTCGGCGACCGGTTCCGCCGAAGACCCCCGCAGACGCGACAGGGCGGCGGCGAGGCGCGAGAGGGTGGCCTCCGGGCGCTCGCCTTCGGCGTCCGCGCCGCGGGACGCCCAGACCACTTCGCCTGCGCCAACCTCGAAGCCCGAGAGCAGGATCCCCTCGGCCCCGCGGACCCCGGCGACCTCGAGGTCATCGGCGCTGAGGGTGTCGAAAGGCGCGACGCCGACCGTCACCGCAGCGGCGCGGCCCTCGAAGCCCTCCCCCTCGAGACGTGCGCGGCTGTCACGGACCGTGAGCAACCGACCCCACTCGTCATCGACGGAAACGTGAACCCCGACCGCACCGAAGACGACCTCCGAGGCTGCCGCAGAACCAGCCGTCGCGTCTCCCTGCCCAGCGCCTGCGCCCGTCCGACTCCCGACGCCGGCGTGCAGGGCATCGAGGCTGGCGTCCACTCCAACGTGTGCGAGGTCGACCTCGACCAGAACGCGGCGCGCCTGGACCTCCTCGAGCGCTGCGGCGCCTTCGAAGAGCGCGGAGACCAGACCGATGCGCGCACCGATCTCGTCGATGGTGATCTGAACTCCGCCAGCGGAGCCCGTGATGCTCACGTCGGAGATCACCGCGCCGCGCATGCGAAGGTCGACGTCACCGACGTCGCAGGTTACCCCGAAGCGCGCGCGCAGCGCGTCCTCGAACCGCGCCTCGATGGCGCTGGGGATCCACCACCCCCACGCGAGGGCTCCGGCCACCAGCGGCACGCCGACTGAGGCGGCGACCGCGATGCGTTTTCTGCGACTCGCCATCGTTCGAGGCGCGCAGTATGCCGCGAAGGATGGGGCCCACGCACGCCGACGCGGAGCACGGCGAGCAGCGCCCCGCGAGTGCAACGCAATCCCCAACAATTGCGCGCGTCATGCTCAGGAGCGATACCTCTCGAAACGACGACTTGGCCCCAGGACGCGTCAGTTGTTGGACTGGCCGGTCACTCGCAGGCGCCGCGGAAGCAGAACCCAGTACAGCAGTCGGCATGGTCGAGGCACGCCCGGGTGGGGCCGCGACATTCGCACGAGCCATCGCCGCCGCAGTCCATGTACCCGCAGCAGTCGCGACCGGAGCTGCACGCAGCGCCGGCCTCGCGACAACAAGCGCTCAGTCCTGCGCCCGAAAACGTGGCGCGACAGCTCATCCCGTCGCAACACGAGAGCCCCGTCGGATCACAAGCATCTGCGGAGTTCGGAATGCACGTGGTGGGGCACTCGAAATCGAAGATCGCGAGGTCACCGCCGCAGGTTCCGATCCCGGGCCTACCGTCCAAATCCGAAGGAAGGCAGAGGCCAGAGTCCGCACACCAGCCACACTCCGGGTGGTCAGCGCACGCGACGCAGTCGGTGATGTCTCTGCAAGGCGCCGGACCGGTCGTGCACTCGAGGGGCCACTCCACGAAGGTCCCGTCACAGGTGCCCACGTCGGGTATTCCGAGGCCGCTCGCGTCGTGGCAGGTGTCCGTCCCCGCGCACCACCCGCAGAGGTCGTCCACGTTGGTGCAGGTCTCGCAAGTCCGATAGCCCGGGCAGGTGTCCGAACCGCAACCGTATCCAAACCAGTCCCAGGATCCGCCGCAGGAGCCCCCGGAGGGGCCCGAGAAGTTGCCGCTACGGCAGCCAGTGCCGTCGTCACACCAGCCGCAGCCTCCTTCGAAGGTACAATCACTGCAGTCGGTATTTTCGGCACACCGGTCTGTGCCGCCTCCGCCGCCGCACATCTCGGGTGTCGAGTTCCAGTCGGAGCAGGAGCCTACGGCAGGGCCGATGGTGTCGCCAGACTCGCAGGTGTCGAAGTCCGCACAGTAGCCGCAGCCGATCACCTCGAGGCACTCATCGCAGTCGATGGCGAGGTCACACTCGGCGACCTGCGGCCGGCAGGTCCCAGACCGGCAGGACAGGCCGCTCTCGACACACTCGTCCCGGGCGCAACACGGCTCACCGTCGTGACCGCAACCGGCGGGCGGAACGCCGCAGGTGCGGTCGGTCCCACAAGCCAGGCCGTCACTGCATGCCTCGTTGGGCGGTTTGCAGCAGGGTCCGCCAGACTGTCCACACGGCAGGCATCTGAGCTCTTCGTTGCCTTCGCTATCCGGGACCAGCCTGCACTCGAGGCCGATGTCGGCGCTACGGCACACGCTGCCGGGGCAGCAGAGCTGGCCTCGACCACCGCAGTCCGTGCCCGCTCCACCGCACCGGCCGGCATCACAGGTCAGCCCGGAACAACAATCGTCACGGCTCCGGCACCGCCCGTCCGCCGGTGAGCAGCAGTTGCCACCGGCGCAATCAAATCCCGAACAACACTCTTCGGGCGAACTGCAGCTACTCCGGGGCGGAGCGCAGCAGTTCCCAGCCCCCTGGCAACGCAAACCTTCGCGGCACTCGTCGGGGGCGGGGCAGCAGCTGCGCCCCGCGGTCCCGCAGTCCCCGGGGAGCGGCGGTCGCCCAGAGTCGGGAGGCCGGGTTCCCGTGTCCCTGCCGGCATCTCGGGTCAGACCACCGGTCGGGGCACAGGCTGCGGCGACCATCAGGGCGCCGAAGAAGAAGAGTGATGCTGGGGCCTTCAGCATCAGTTGCATACATCCATGTGAACCGCGGCGGTGTCGGCAGTCCGGGCCGCGACGCTCAATTCACCGATCGTGCGCACAACATCGTCAACCAACGCTGAGTCTTCTGA
>JAFDCW010000372.1 GCA_019312705.1 Deltaproteobacteria bacterium | reverse complement strand
GGACTTCGCCCGAAACACCATGCTGCCCGCCTTCTCCACACCTGCAGCCGCCGACCGCCAGTACGAATGGGACTGCGCACTGCTCGGTGACGATTGCCAGCCCATGCTGGAGGACTGGAGTCAGAATGGTCGGTTGGTGCCCACGAGCTGGGAGGAGATCGGCGCCGAAGACCTGCCTCGGCATCAGAGCTGGCCCTATGAGGCATTGCTGCCAGCGCCCACAGACCAGGCGACGGTGTTCTCGTGGAGCGCCACCGCCTGCACACGGGGTGAGTGCGGCTCATACCTGAGCTCGTCCCTGCTGCTGTCCAACCGGATCATCAACAGGGACTCCTTCGCCAGGTCGGTGGGCAACGATGGCGTGGTCACCCAGGTCAGCGCCGAGTTCGGCATCCACATGGGCAACTGGTCGTGGGACCACCTGCATTGGACCCGCAGCAAGTCCGGCCGGCTCTCCCGTTTCAAGCGGTGGCTCACGGGCCAGGAGCAGGAGCCCGTCGAGAACTTCTACTTCTACTGGCTCGAGTGGCTTGGCAGGTCGGGCTACTAGGCCCGGTCCCCGTGGAGGGAACGGCCCACGTCGTGTACTCCGAGCCTGCGCAGTTCGCGACCGGCGCGTGCGCAGCCGGGCGGTTTCATGCGGGTTATCGGCCGCGCACGTCATCCGGATCGGGGCAGATGGGATTCGTGTGCGGTGGACCACACGTGGTGCGCACGAAACCTCGTTCGAGCCCATATCGAACGATGCAATCCACATCCGGCTCGATCGTTTCGTCGACCCAGCGGTCGCCGACCCGAACATGTAGCACCGACCAACGTGGCCCCTGTCGGATCTCGAGGCACTGATCATCCACCAACGTGGGAACGACGATCCGTCCGTAGACCGTGACGCAATAGCTATCGTAGTCCTCACAGAACTCGCCGTCGGCGCCGATGCCCCCGAGCTCGTGATGTGCGACTTGCAGTGGCTCCCCGTCGCGGACGATCCCAAGCATGCGCGTGCTTTCACGACCGCCGTCGCTCACCCCGCCGACGACTAGCCATCCGTCGTTTCCCAAAGCGGTGGCGACGCCGTCGAGCCGAGTCAGGAGCGTGCTCGCGCAACGCACTCGGGGCCCTCGGACGAGGCAGAGCAATCCAAACTCATCCTGATGTTTCCGAACCAGGAGAAGCCGTTGGTCTTGGTCTAGCGCCAGTCCGCGAAGCGAGAAGTCGTGCGGTGGAACCGGGTCGGCAAACTGAATGCTCCGTTGGACCCGAGCTACGCGCAGGGGAACCGGCACGCCCTGTCGCGGGCTGTCTCTCTGACTGGGGGGCAATGAAACGAATGGAGGCTGCAAGAAGCCCGTGCTGATCTGTGGCAGATCGCGGCTGACCTCGACTCGCCTAGTATCGATTTCGAAATGGAGCGAGGCGACTTCTCCGATGGGCACGCCTGCGCGCGCCAGTTCCTGCATCAAGCCGTCGAACCAGACGAGTGTATCGAGCAGCCCATGTGGAAACCATGCGGTCTCGTCCCGCTGCCGGTAGGGGAACGTCGCGTCCGACCGAGCCCGCCCGCTCGTCGTCCCGTGCTCAGGCTTCACTGGTCTGCGCAACATCCACCCCGAGCGCTCCGCCCGATCCCTGACCGCGCGCGGCTACGCGTGCTTCGGCTTCGACTATCGTGGCTTCGCGCCGAGCGACGGTGAGGTGGGTCGGGTGCTCCTCTCGGAGCAGATCCGAGACATCCGAAACGCCGCGGCGTTCGCTCTTTCGGATGCGGAGCACGGCGCCGACCGGGTGGCTCTCCTCGGTTGGGGAATGGCGGGAGGGATGGTGCTGCCGGCGGCGCGACACCTCGACGGGTTGTGCGCTGTGGCGTGTGTGAACGGCTTCTACGACGGACCGCGCGTCCAGCGTGCCGTGCGCGGCGAGGAAGAGTGGGAGAAGTTCCTTACGTGGCTCCAAACCGAGCGTCAGGAGCTGACGCGGAGCGCGGATCTCACGGGCAAGTCCGGGTCTGTGTGCCGCTGTCAGTATGCCAACGGGCGTCCGAAGAAGTCCGCGAAACCGCTCAGCCTGCTGGTCCAGTTGGAGCGCATCGTGGGGTGGCGAGAGGCCGAGCACGGGTGGGCGTATCTACAGGTGTGTCCTGTTTGTGACCAACTGTGTCTGATGATCGACGACGCCTGACTCGTCCAGAACTGGGCTGGCTCTGGCTGTCTCAGGCGCACCCAGACGACGTCCAGGGGGACAACTACTTTTGCCGGTCCTACTGGCGTCCCAACCACGGTCGGCACCGGCGGGTCAACGCGTGGCTGGACGAGCGGCGGGGCACGATCGATCCCAGGTGTCTGGGCTGGGCCATGGAGATGAACATCTCAATCGATCGGATGTATTGAAATTCAACCGGTTTATTTAGGTTCCCGGTCGCTCGTGAGAAAGCGCTAGCATGCCGGCGTGTTCGGAGTCCTCGCCGGCAAGCTCGGATCGATGCTCGACCGTCTGGTCGACGACGACATCCGCGAGCGGGTCGCCCGTTTCGACCTCGAGCCCAACGAGTTCGGCTACGACCGCTGGGGTGCGTCGCCCAGGGACGCCGAACGCATGCTGGGGCTCGTGCGCATCCTCCATCGCAACTACTTCCGCGCCCAAGTCGTCGGCACCCAGAACGTGCCGGCCGGCCGGGCGCTGCTCGTCGGCAACCACAGCGGGCAGATGGCCTACGATGGCATGGAGGTGGCCGCTGCGATGGCCCTCGACGCGGAGCCCCCTCGCTTCGTGCGCACCATGATCGAGCGCTTCTTCATCGAGGTGCCCTTCGTCAACACGCTCATGACCCGCACGGGTCAGCTCACCGGTCTGCCCAAGAACTGCGAGCGCCTGCTGACGGACGACGAGGCGGCGGTGATGGTCTTCCCCGAGGGGGAGCGTGGCGGTGGCCGGGTCTGGAAGGACCGTTACAAGATCATGGGCTTTGGTCAGGGCTTCATGCGCCTCGCGATGCGCACCAACACGCCCATCGTGCCCTTCGGCTTTGTCGGCGGAGAGGAGATGTGCCGCAGCTTCTCGCGCATGAAGCCGCTCGCGCGCCTCATGGGCGCGCCCTACGTGCCGCTCACCCCGACCATCGTGCCGTTGCCACTCCCGGCGAAGGTGCACATCACCTTTGGCGAGCCCATGCGTTTCGAGGGGTCGGGCGATGAGGACGACGACGTGGTGTTGCCCAACGTGCGGCGGGTCGAGGAGGCTGTGAAGTCCCTCATCGACCAGGGGCTCGAGCGGCGCACGGGGGTGTTCTTCGGATGAGCGACGACCGCCGCACCGTGCTCGTCACTGGCGCCGCCGGCTCCATCGGTCGCAGGGCCGTGCTCATGCTCGCCGAGCATGGCTTCCTGGTGCATGCGGTGGACAACCGGACCGAGGTGAGCTGGCCCGAGAATGTGGTGTTCCACCAGGCAGACATCCGAAAGCGCAGCTTCGATCGGGCGCTGCGCGCCGCGAGCCCCAGCTCACCGACTCCTACCGCCATCGCGTCAACTACGAGGGCACCGTGCGTGTGCTCGATGCAGCGGTGAGCACAGGGGTGTCGAAGGTCGTCTTCATGAGCCGCCACACGGTGTACGGCGCGCTGCCCGATCAGGCGCAGTTCCTCACCGAGGAACACCCGCCGTCCGCCGGTCGCACCTTCCCGGAGATCAGCGATCTCGTCGCGGCGGACCTCTACGCCTGCGGCATGATGTGGCGTCATCCGGAGTCCGAGGTGGTCGTCCTGCGGCCGGTGAACATCCTGGGCAGCTCCGCGCGTACACTCCTTTCGCGCTACCTCATGCGGCCGCGCATCTTCACCGTCACCGGCTACAACCCGATGTACCAGGTCATCCACGAAGACGACCTGGCGTTGGCCATCCAGCATGCGCTCGCGCCCGGCGTGCGCGGGGTCTTCAACGTGACCGGCTCCGGGGAGCTTCCTCTGCACATGCTCATCGACCGCTCCAGGGGCAACCGCGTGTCGGTGCCGGAGCCGATGATCAAGCTGGTCAGGGGGCGGTTCGGCTTCCCGCGCCTCCCGCAGGGCGCGGTAGACTTCATGAAGTACCCCTGCACCGTCGATGGCAGCAGGTTCGTCGAGGAGACCGGCTTCGAGCCAAAGCACAGTGTGAACGACGTGCTCGACGCCGTAGCCGCGCGCCGCTGAGCGGCGACCGGGTTGGCCCGGACTGGCACCGATATCACCAATGCCCTCGATGACCGAAGAAACCACCGACCGGGTCCCGACCCCCGGGCTTCCCCCGCGCGACGTGCTCATCGCCCAGGACGAGCTGCTCGCTCCGATGCGGTCGCGAATCTTCCGTCGCATCGGAATCGCCCACCTCGGCCCGGTCCTCGATCTCGGTGCCGGCCCTGGGGTCGTCACCGGCGAGCTCGCCCGGCGCGCCCGGGGTCCGGTCATCGCCCTCGACCGGGACCCGGTCGTCAAGGCTGCCCCGGCCGAGGCGTGCATCGTCGCCGACGCCACCAAGCTGCCTTTTCCGGCGGACCACTTCGAGCTGATCTACGTGCAATACGTCTTCCTCTGGAATGACGCCGAGGCGCGGCGGCGCATCATCGACGAGGTCGTTCGTGTGCTCGCGCCGAGGGGCGTGCTCGTCGCCGTCGAGCCGGACTATGAAGCAGCCCTCGAGCACCCCGCCGAGGTGGCGATCGCCCCGGTCGTCGCTGCGGCGATTCGCCGGGCTGGCGGCGAGCCCGCCGTGGGTCGGCGGTTGCCCGCCGAGCTCGGGCGAGCCGGCCTGTCGGTACGCGTCGAGCAGAGCCCCGAGGTCGGTCCCGCGGACCCGGCGCGCTTCGACCACCTCGAGGGCCTGCTCTTCACCGAGGCCGAGGCCGACGTCATCCGTTCGGCCGAGCGCGCGGCCCGCGCGTTGCCCGATGGGCAGAGCCTCGCCCACGTGCCCCAGCTCTTCATCACAGCCATGCCGTGACCGCTCGCCTTGCTGACGGCTCCGTCAGCGCGGGTCGTTGATGCGGCCCAGGAAGAGCACGGTCCCCGAGGTCCGCTCGCGAATCGCGAAGAGGAACGGCCGGTCGACACGCACTTCGACGGGCGGCGCCGGCGGCGGTCCGGCGCCCCGACCCATCACGACGGCCGTCGCCGCGGCCGCCTCCGTGCCCTCTTCGTCGACCGCGACGAAGACCTGATGGTAGGCCTCGCTGATGTGCAGGCGCTCCACCGGGTTGGGCGGGTTGGCGATGCCGGTGAAGTCAGCGACCCCGTCGAGGAATGCCTGCCGCATGCCGAGGGCCTTCAGGTGATCGCTGAGGGTCACCTTGGTACGCATCTCGAAGCGCGGGAGAAAGAGCGAGACCGTCGGGGCCCCAAGCTGTCCGGGAGCGGGCGCTCCGGCCGCGGTGACCCAGGTGCCGAAGGTCTCGGCATCGAGGCGCCCTTCGAGGGCCGGGAGCCCGCCGACCGCATCCGGGACGACGAGGGTCATCACCAACTCGCCGCCTTCGTACGGCAACTCCACCACCGTCACCCCGTCGACCTTCGCGTAGGCCATGGTCTCGACCTGGTGCATGGTCGGTACGTCGACGCGGTTGCCGTCTGGGAGGCTGAAGGGGACGTCGGCGGTCGCCCGTTCCTCGAAGGGAGTGGCCCAGGTGCCGAGGAAGTAGATGGCGTTGACGAGGACCAGGCGCGCATCGCCCTGGATCGACTCGGGAGGCAAGAGATCGGTGATGCGCTCGGCGGTCTGTTCGCCGACCCATCGGTTGATGTGTTGGCGCGCGGCCTCGGGAGCGCCTTGGAAGTCGATTGTTTCGAGCGGCGCGCGATATTGGGTGCGGGTGAGGGCGAGGAAGTCCTGCTCGAAAGTGTAGGTCTCTTCACCGAAGAGCCGATTCACGACGCGCAGTTCATATTCCTGTCTGTTGGGGTCGTTGAAGCGCCCGAGGATTCGGCTCGCCGCCTCGTGCAGCGCCGCGTCGCTCCCTTCGATGTGCATCACCTGCCTCATCTCCGCCGCGGTCTCGCCCCGAGCCCCACCGAAGGCCATGTCGAAGGCTAGGGCGATCGAAGCCGGCGAAATCGCGAGGTTGCCCTCGGGAGTCGCCTCGCGAGTCTTTTCGTAGAGGTCGAAGCCAAAGGCGTTGCTCGCCCGGGCGAAGGAGGCGAGTTGCTCCGGGCTCGGCGCGGGGGCGCCTGCGGCCGTCGAGCCCACGATCCCGCCCGGTTCGGCAGCGCTTTCATCGGCGCTCTCGTTTCCCGGCGTTTCCTCTGCCGGCGCCTCTTCGCGCACGATGGGCGCCGCCGGTTGCGTCGTCGCGCCGGTCGGTCCGCATTCGCAGCCGACGAGAATCAAGAGCCCCAATAGTATCCAACGCTTGCCCCGCATGTCGCCTCCTCGAAAGCTTCGACCCAGGCTTCACATATCCTTTGGGCCGAAGTCAAAGCCCGCGATCACCCGAGCGGGGCGACGGTCCGCCGTCTCTCCATCCCCTTGACAGCCCCCCAACCGTGGTCTATTTGTTCGCGCCTCCTGCGGGACTAACTCAGTGGTAGAGTGCAACCTTGCCAAGGTTGAAGTCGTGAGTTCGAATCTCATGTCCCGCTCCAAGTCGGATTGGCGACGTAGCCGAAAGCCAAAAGTAAACAGCCGGTTAGCTCGAAAGAGCTAGCCGGTTTTTTCTTGGCCGGGCCCTGTGGGCCGCCGAACGCGCTCCGGCCACGCCCGGGGCCCGATATGGCTGCCCCAGCGGCACCTCGACACCGTTTAGATCAACTCGACCGGAGCACAGGTCGAGACCCCCGCGCCGACGATGCGATAGCCGATGTCGGTGAGGACCTGGGTGACGGTGCCGTCGGGGTCGACGCGCCAGACGTTCGTCGAGGGGTCGAGTTGGGCCTGGTAGAAGACGTAGAAGCGACCACCCCAAAAAGCGAAGGCCCATGCAGACGGACGGAGTCCGCTGAGCTCTGCCATGTCGAAGGACGCGCCGGTCGTGGCGGTCGACTTGTCGATGAGGCGCACCGAGGGTGGGGAGGTGTCCGGGAAGAAGCCCCAGAGCTCGCCGCTTCCAGTGCCGGTGAGCTCTGGCCATCCCGGCAGCCCACCGACCGTCGAGAGTATCAGCGAAGTGTCGTCGATCGCGGCGAGGGTCGCCATGCCCGAGGCGACCGTCCCCGCCCCGCCGCCGGCGACGAAGAGTGTCTCTTCGGCACTCATGTCGGCATCGGCGGCGAAGCCCATTCCGAAGAGCTCGAGGCCATCCTGATTCGGTGTGTAGTCGGTCGAAGTGCAGCTCGCGTCTGCTGTCGATACTTTGTAGATGCGCCGATCCTGGTGCAGCACCCAGGCCTGGCCGTTTCGATCGACCGACATCGAAAAGGGCGTGACGCCCGAGGCGCAGTCGAGGAGGCCGATTTCGGTGATGCTCAGGTCGTCGGGCTGAAAGCGCAGGAGGCTCTGGTCCGCGTCGACGAGGTAGACCCATCGGGCCAAAGCCGCGCAGTTGCTGGCGCTGGCGTCGGGCGTCGTGCCGTCCCGGGGGATGGCCGTGCTGTCCCGGGAGAAGCCGGTGTCGCGGACGGCGCCGTCCCCCCTCCGCGGGTCCAGACTGTCTCCGCATCCGGCCAGGAGGACGACCAGAGGGACGACTAGGACGGGCAACAAGAGTGAGGGGGCGACGACGGATGAAGTACAGCGCATCCTATGATGATGCCAGGATTCGTGCCGAGACTCACCTGGGCCCGTTATCCGGCGACCCCGGGACGCGTCGGGCCCCCCTATCTCTTGTCCCGTGCCCGGCGGAAGATGATCATCAGGGCGAAGCCCAGGAGGAAGCCAAAGGAGATTTGGCTGCCGCCGGCGACGCCGCAGAGGCACCCGGAGGAGCTCGAGGACGCGGTCGGCGGTGGTGCTTCGCTCTCGAGGACCAGGCCGCGGGCGCGACAATAGGCGCTGTCGTCGGCGGCGGGGCCTTGGCTTCGGATGCGGTAGCTCGCCCCGTCGATCTCCCAATGGCGGGCGGCGTCGCTGCGGTATACGGCCGCGTTGCATTCGGTCACCTCGATGGCGGTGTGCACCGCCGGTGTGTCCGGAGCCCGCGGCTCGGGAACGAAGACCGGGTCGAGGGTCATGTCTCTCACGGCCAGGCTGGTGTAGAGGCGCGTGAGGTACCCGTGGCGGAGAATGAGGTCCTGGTCCGCTTGGCGGGGGACCGTGATTTCGCTCTGCACGGCGGCGACGAGGCCGGCCGGGTCGAATACGATGGGTTCACCGCAAGAGGCGGTCTCGGAGGTGATCAAGCAGTTGTAGTACGACACCGCGAGGGAATCCGCCGGAGGTGTCATGAAGCGGCCGAGGAGCTCTGGGATCAGGGGATCGGTAGCGTAGCCGCGGTCTCGGAGGGCCTGGAGCAACGCCGCCGGGTCCGTCTCCGCAGCGAGGTCCGCGACGGACGGGAGCGCGATGGGGACCGCCGGGGTGCGGCCGGCATAGTCGACGTGAAAGGCCTGCCCTCCGAGGTCGTCGATTGCCGTATCGACAGCGGTCTGAAAATTCGCTCGCCCGGTCCAGTAGTCCGGAGTGGCCAGGTCGACCACGGCGGTCGCGTAGTTCTGCGGCGTCACGGGCTCGCTGCCGAGGAAGAACGCGCGGATCGGAAGCCGGGGCACGCTCGCGATGGGCGTGAGGCGGATGGGCAGGCACGCCTCGTCGGTCGGGATGTTCAGGCGGATCGGCCGCAAGGTGCCGGTGGGCTGGTTGGCGGAGAGGCGCAGCGCCACGAAGACCTGACCCGCAGCCGCGTAGGGTTCGAGCAGCTCCGTCGAGGCCTCGGGGATGTCGTAGTCGTTGTCGCGCAGCCAGGTGACGACCTCGGCGGCCGAGGCGGCCCCGAGCA
>JAFDCW010000371.1 GCA_019312705.1 Deltaproteobacteria bacterium | reverse complement strand
TCGATTCGACTCAAGTTTGACCCAGTAACATGATCATGGGACAGCCCATATGCTCGATAGGTACGCGGGCAATTGTCGTCTCGCCGGGCGCGACCACATAGGTATCGGTGATGGTCGCCTTCACTGCGTTGGGGTCGACGATGATGCCGGAATCGTCAGTCGCCGACATGCACCCCGTGCCCAGCACGGCAAGCCCGAGTATCAAGCCCAGTACAGATCGATTCAGGCTTCTCATCAATTCTCCGTGTGGGCCGCAAGGACCCCCCAATCCGACTACGTGACGCTACCATGGGCCCTCTAGGCAGGCAGGCAATCAAACGGGCGTGCGGTAAGGAGCTAGGCATGGTGGTTGGTTCTTCGCTTCCACCGCGCCTCGGCCGGCCTCACCCTCACATGCATGGCCGGACTCGTCCCCCCCTTTACCCGTAGGCCCGTCTGGGGTACTGAGACCGGTCCGTCGGCTGTGGTCGGCGCCCCACTATGGACGCAATCCTCGTCGCCATGGGAGGCAACTCCCTCCTCGATAAATCCCTGCCGCCGACGGTGGCGAACCAGTTTCAGATCACCTCGCGCGCGGTGGCGCCGGTGGCGGACCTGCTCACCCACGGCGCCCGGGTCATCCTGACCCACGGCAACGGCCCTCAGGTCGGCTTCATGCAGCTGCGGTCCCACCTGGCCCAGGCCGAGGTGCACCAGGTACCCCTCGATTCTCTGGTCGCCGATACTCAGGGCGCGATCGGCTACATGATCCAGCGCGATCTGCGCGAACAGCTGCGCCTCCGGGGGACCGAGGCCGAGGTCGCGACCGTCGTCACCGAGGTCCGGGTCGACCCCGATGACCCAGCGATGAAGAACCCTCAAAAGCCCGTGGGCCGGTTTTACACCGCCGACGAGGCGGCCCGCCTCCAGGCCGAACGCGGCTGGGAGATGGTCGAGGATTCCGGGCGAGGTCACCGTAGGGTCGTCCCGTCTCCCCACCCGCAAGAGGTTGTCCAGCTCGCGACCATCCGGCGCCTCGTCGAGGCCGGGGTGACGACCATCTCCTGCGGCGGCGGCGGCATCCCCGTGGTCCGCGAGGCAGACGGCACGATCCGCGGCATCGAAGGGGTCATCGACAAGGACCGCACGAGCGCGCTGCTCGGCAACTCCCTCGGTGTGAAGCGCATGATCATCACCACCGGGGTCGAGCGCATCTTCCGCAACTTCCAGAGCGGCAGCCCCGAAGAGATCAAGGACACGACGGTCTCCGAGCTTCGGCAGATGGCCGACGAGGGCCACTTTCCTCCGGGCAGCATGGGGCCCAAGGTCGAGGCGGCCTGCACCTTCCTCGACCGAGGGGGAGAAGAAGTCACCATCTGCCGCCCGAAGGACCTGGTTCTCGCCTACCACGGCGTATCCGGCACCACGATTCGAAGAGGATGAGCATGACCAACCCAACCCTTCAGACCCTGCCGCCCCTCGACCGCGACGTGCTCGGTAAGCTCTTCGGCAAGAGCCTGCTGCTCACGACCGACTGGACGACCGCTGAGCTCGAGGCCCTCCTCGCGGTCGCCGCCCGTCTTCAGGCCCGTGATCATGGCCGCGGGGGCGTCCCGGCGGACAACGCGCTCATCCCCAACGAGCTCGCCTACGCCGTCTTCTTCGACAACTCGACGCGTACCAAGAGCGCCTGGGCCGGCGCGGCTTCGCGGCTGGGCATGAGCCCGGTCATCGTCGACGGCTCCTCCACCCAGGTCTCCCACGGCGAGACGGCGGTCGAGACCGGCGCCATGCTCGGCATGAACGCCCACGCCATGGGCATCCGCCACGACCTCATCCTCGGTGAGGGCAACGCCTTCATGCGTGACGTGAAGAAGGGCATCGACGACTACCTCGGCGCCACCGACAACGCGCAGAAGGTCCCCGTCGTCAACCTCCAGTGCGATATCGACCACCCGACCCAGACGCTGGCCGACCTCGCGTGGCTCCGCGAGCACTTCGGCGATGTCGACGCCATTCGGGGCAAGAAGATAGGCGTGAGCTGGGCCTACTCGCCGAGCTACGCCAAGCCCCTCTCGGTACCTCAGGGCCTCATCACGCTGCTCACGCGCTTCGGCGCCGACGTGACGCTCGCTCACCCCGAGGGCTATCAATTGATGGACCCGTGTGTGCAGGCTGCGGGCAAGCAGGCCACCGAGTCCGGCGGCTGCTTCCGCGTCGTCGGGGACATGGACCAAGCCTTCGCGGGGGCCGCTGCGGTGTACCCCAAGAGCTGGGGTCCCTACGACCTGATGCTCGAGCGCGTGGCCGCCAACCGCGCCGCGGACAAAGCTGCGCTCGGCGAGATCGAGCGCCGGGCCCTCGAGCGCAACGCCAAACACACCGATTGGATCTGCGACGAGCGCCGGATGGGGCTCACCGAAGGCGGCGACGCCCTCTACATGCACTGCCTGCCGGCGGACATCGGCGACGAGGTGACCCCCGGCGTCATGGCGAAGCACACGGTCAACGTGGCCCGCGAGGCGAACTGGAAAGTCTACGTGATCATGGCGATGCTCGCCGTCGGCAAGGTCGAAGGCCTCGCGGACCGGCTGGGCTGAGCCTCGGAGATTGAAGAAGATGTCTACCCTCGATGACAAGGTCCGTGCCCTCGCCGCCCAGTACCGGCCCCTCGCCCAGGAGCTGCTTGCGGAGGTCGTACGCATTCCCGCCGACTACGTCGACCGCCCCGTTGACGACGGCGGTGACCCTTCCTGCGGCCTCAGCAACCACGAGAAGCCGCGCCTCGAGTACCTGATGAAGCGCATCGTGGAGATCGGCGCCGTGCGTCATGCCGATGACGTGGGCTTTGACGACTATGGCAACCTCGTTTGGACCGTTCAGGACCCGGATGACGGGGTAGCACCGGCAGACAAGCGGGTGATCTACCTCGACGGACACTCCGACACCGTCAAGGCGCTGCGCCCTGCCTGGCGTGAGAAGACCGGCGGCCTCGACGCCTACGATGGCCTCGTCGATGCCTCGAAGATCGACCGCGAGTTCCTACGGAAAGAGCTCGGTCACCTGCCCCCCGACGACGAGTGGGAACACCTGCTCTTCGGCCGAGGCGCAGCCGACCAGCTCGGCGGCGTCATCGCCGAGGTGGTGGCGACGAAGATCCTCCTCGAACTACGGTCCGAGGGGTCGCTGCGCGGGTCCATCGTGCGGGCCTACGCCACCGTGTGCGAAGAGGACAACGACGGCGGCGGGCCGATGTACCTGATGCGCAAGGTTCTCCCCGGCGCCGGCCCGGAGCTGATCCCCGACGTCGTGATCCTCTCCGAGGGTACGGGCGACTCGGCCAAGGGCGCCCTCGGCATCTACCGCGGCCAGCGCGGCCGCATGCAGATTGAAGTCACGGTCACCGGCCGCTCGTGCCACGGCTCGATGCCCTGGGAGGGCCTCAATCCCCTCGAGTTCGGCGGCGCCATCATCGCCGAGGCCGCCGCCAAGTACGACGCCCGGGAAGGCTTCCTCGACGACCCGTTCCTGGGCCACGGCACCCGGACCGCGTCGGTCGCCACCCTGGATTCACCGAGCGACTGCGCGGTGCCGGATCGTTTCGTCTTCCGCTTCGACCGCCGCCTCACCATCGGTGAGTCCCCGGAGCAGGCGGTTCTAGACGTCGAGGCTCTCAGCACCGTGGGCAAGGCCCGCGAGGCTGGCCTCGAGGTCGTGGTGGCCGTGCCGATCTACGACCAGGCGACCTGGACCGGCTACGAGCTCGGCAATCCGCAGGTCTACATGGGTTGGGTTACCCCCGAAGACCATCCGGCCATCGTTGCGGCGACCACGACCTACCGCGGCGTCGTGACCCCGTCTACTGCAGACAGCAGCGAAGAGAAGGGCGCCTTGCGCCGTGAACCCCGGGTCGACCGGTGGATCTTCTCCACCGACGGCGTTGGCTTCCCGATCCCCGTCGAGGACGAATCGATCGGCATTTCCGACAAGAAAGACTGGGTCACCTCCGGCACCGTCAAGCACCCGGCGATGTTCGGTGTCGGCCCCGGCATCGAGCAGAACACCCACAAGATCGGCGAGTGCGTCGACCTCCGGGAACTCCAGAACGCCATCGCGTTCATGGCTCGATTTCCGAGCGTCTTCGCCGGCTGATAGGCGACCGGACAAGGGCCGTGGCGCCTACTCGGGCGTCTTGGGTGCCTCGGTCACGGAGATCACGGCTCGCCACCACTGAAACGCCGGTACCGAGACGTTGATGAAAACGCGTCCGTCGTCATTGGCTTCGCTGAGCCAACCGGCCATGTGGGTTCCATCTCGCGAAACCTTGTGTACGGCGATCCGGCAGCGCTGGTAGCCCGGTGACGTATGCGCCTCCGTGCGTTCCAGACGACCCTGAAGCCGCTCGGCGAGGCCGTCTTCCGGAAGAATGTGGTCTTCCTTTTTGGACCTCATGGCCGAGGTGACGGAGAGAATCTGGGTCCACAGGACCCTCTCTCCCTCAACGGCGTCGAGCTCCATCGCTTCGTCGGCCAGTCTCTTCAGCTCGTTGATGTCACTTGGCCTCAGAGACTCCCGGAAGCGGTCTTCAATCGGACTTAACATATTACCTCCCCCAATTCGCGTGCCCATGGAGTGAGGTACGCGCCGATGTCTGGTCGGCAACCCCGAATGCCTGTTCGTCACCGCTAAGGGAAGTCCCCCATGTGGGAAGTCTCCGGCTGGGGATGGCGCCGCCGACCAGCGAGAGTCCTCGTGGATCAGAGCGCGTTCATGCGCTCCCAGAGCGGGGCGGCCTGTGCTTTCGCGTCGGCGCGGATTTCTTCGAGGTCCGCGCGCACCAACTTGCCGTCCTCGACTACCGCCGTGCCGTCCACGACGACCTGGACGACCTGGACGATCTTCCCGGGCGCAGATCCGTCGTCGTCCTGTACGACATCTTCACTCATCGGCTGTCCCCAGAGCTGCTCCGCGAGGGCGCGCCCGGCATCTGCGCGCGACCGGCGCCCACCTGTGTCAATCGGATCGTCGTTGGCACCCGCGAGCCGTGCGAGCGCTGCGAGCTCGTCGCCCATGTTCGCCGGGTAGCCGTCTGTGCCGAGGGCGACGTGCTCGCTGGCGGCGAGAGTTGCGGCGTAGCCCACTCGATTGCCTTCGTTCGACCGCGGGTTCTGCACGAACCAATGGCCGGCCTCGTCGGCACGGCGCACCTGGCTCTTCGACAGGTGCACTCCGTGAGCGAGGATCGACCCCTTGGGCAACGCGTCCAACTCGACCAAGCGCTCGAGCACGCCCACGTAGCCCCGTCGTTTTGCGTCCTCGACGTCGGCGGCGTCCTCGGCGATGTGCACGTGAACCCCGACGCCGAGTTCTCGGGCCAGCGCCCCCGCCTCCCGGAGGGTCTCGTCGGAGACCGTGAAGGAC
>JAFDCW010000370.1 GCA_019312705.1 Deltaproteobacteria bacterium | reverse complement strand
CTTGGTGCTGACCCTTCGCCGGCTCACCGCCTCCATCAGGAAGAAGAGCAGATGACCGCCGTCGAGGAGGGGGATGGGCAAGAGGTTGATGAGGCCGAGGTTCACGCTGATGAACGCCATCACCTCGAGGAAATTCACCGTACCCTCCCGGGCCGCGGTCCCCGCGACCTCGAAGACGGTGATCGGCCCGCCGATCGACTTCACCGTCAGCTGCCCCTGAAAGAGTCGCAGGGCCGAATACACGGTCAACTCGATCATCTCCCGGGTGCTCTCGACGGCGCGGCGGAACGCGTAGCGCAACGGGTGGGGATTGTCGGCGAGGTCGGCCACCAGCGTCGCTGGCACCCAGTTCATGATGTTGTCCGCGTCGTAGCGGTCGATCTGCTGGCCGTATTCGTCGATCCGGCGTTCGTGGCGGAGGCGCCAGGCGAGGGTGCGCTCCTGGTCGCCGGTCCGGAGGGTCAGCTGTCGCTCGGAGCCGCCCCCGGCCTTGAGATCCTCGATGAGGGTGGCCCACATGCGGATGGGCACGCCATCGAGGGCGACCAGGCGGTCTCCTGGGCGAATCCCGATGCGCTGTTCCTCGGAACCCACGACGACGTGGCTGACGTAGAGGTCCGCACGCTCGAGGCCGGCCCGCTCTACCCCGCTGCCGGCCAGCCCGGGGGCCGGTGTGAGGGTCGCGACGTGGGGCTCGTAGACGTCGATCTCGACCAGGCCCCCGAGGGCGCGGTCGATGCGGACTGGCCGAAGATAAGTGACGGGCAGGAGCGTGCCGCGATTGGGGGCGAGGATGCGCTCGAGGTCGAGCCATTTGTCGACGGGCTGCCCCCCCGCAGCGACGACCGTGTCGAAGGGCCGCATACGCGCGACGCCGGCCGGACTGTTCGGCGACGTGACCCCCACGACCGCCGCCGGGTGGTACGGGCTGATGCCAACGCGCCCCACCTCGTCGACGATGCCGAGCTCGCGGCTCACCTGAGTCATCACCGGGGTGATGCGCGTCGTCACCTCCTCGTCGTCGCGGGCCACGCGAAACTCGAGCTCTGTCCCGGGATTGTCCGCGACCACGCGCCGCAGCTCTCCGAAGGTCGAGATCTCTTGGCCATCGACGGCGAGGACGTGGTCGCCGGTCATCAGCTTCCCGTCGGCGGGACGACCTGGGAAGACCGTGCCGATGACCGGAGGCGGCAGCGCCGTGTCCCCGAGGAAGACGAGGAAATACAGCACGACCGGGAAGAGCAGGTTCATCGCCGGCCCCGCGAAGACGATCACCACCTTCTTGAGGAAGGGTTGGGTCATGAACGCCCGGTCCTCGTCCTCGGGGGCGATGACGTCGCTCGGGCTCTCGCCGAGCATCCTGACGTAGCCGCCCAGGGGCAGCATCGCGACTTGGTATTCGGTCTCCCCGCGACGGAATCCGAAGAGCTTGGGCCCGAACCCGAGGGAGAAGGCGAGGACCTTCACACCGAAGAACTTGGCCCACGCAAAGTGACCGAGCTCGTGGACAAAAATGAGCACGCCCACGAGGAGGATGAAATAGACGAAATCCATCGGCGGCGCTCGGCGCGGGGAACGTAGCACGGCCCGGGGAACCAGCCTTCCCGGAAGGAAACCCCCGTGCTAGCTTGCCCCTCGATGGCGAGTGAGACGACCTCCGAAGCGCCGAACGGGGGAACGAGCGCGCAAGCCGCAATTAGCCCCCAAGCCGGGGTCCTGGTGACCTGCGAGGTCCAGGGGACCGACGACCCCACTTCGGCGGTCAAGGCCGCCGCAAACGCGGCCGGCCTCGCCGTCGCCAAGCACATTGGCGCCTTGCCAAGGCGGGCGATCGCGGGAAAGGGCTCCTATCAAGGCATCGTCGGCCAGAGCAAGCCGATGTTGGACCTCTTCCGGATGCTCGAGCGTATCAAGGGCTCCTCGGCGACCGTACTGGTCACCGGAGAAAACGGCACCGGCAAGGAGCTCGTCGCCCACGCCATCCACGATCTGTCGAATCGGGCCAAGAAGCGCTTCGTCGCCACCAACTGCAGCGCCTTCAACGACAACCTCCTCGAGTCCGAGCTCTTCGGCCACCGGCGCGGGTCCTTCACCGGAGCGGTCGCAGACAAACCCGGCCTCTTCGAGGTCGCCGATGGCGGCACCTTCTTCCTCGACGAGGTGGGCGACATGTCGCCGGCCCTCCAGGTCAAGCTCCTCCGGGTGCGCCAGGAGGGGGTTTTCATGCCCGTGGGCGCGACCGAGCAGAAGAAGGTCGATACTCGAATCATCGCTGCCACCAACCGGGACCTCACGGCCATGGTCAAGGACGGCACGTTCCGCGAAGACCTCTACTACCGACTGCACGTCGTCGCCTTGAAGGTGCCGGCCCTGCGGGATCGCCGAGACGACATCCCGCCTCTGGTGGCGCATTTCATGGCCCGCCTCGCCGAACGGGACGGCCGCCAAAAAGTCCTCAGCCATCGCTACCAGCAGCACCTGATGGCCCACGGGTGGCCGGGCAACGTGCGCGAATGCGAAAACGAAATCGAGCGTCTTTGGGTCTTGTCCGGAGACGAGGGCGTCATCGGCGAAGAGCACCTGACCCCCACCATCCGCAACGGGACGCGGCCGGGCCCAGGCCCCCGGTCCTCGGCCGGCGAGCAGGGCGGCGTGGGGATCGTGCAGATCTCGTCGCGCACGCTGCCCGAAGCGGTGGAGACCCTCGAACGGGCGATGATCCTCGATGGTCTGAAGACGGCCAAGGGCAACAAGACGCGAGCAGCCGAGGCCCTAGGGATCAGCCGCCGCAACCTCATTCGCAAAGTCCAGGCCTACGGCCTCGACGGAGCATGGAACGATAAGGTGAAAACGTGAAAATCCTGGTCGCCGACGATGATCCGTTTAGCCTTCGACTCTTGACCGAGCTCTGCGAGGCCGCGGGGTACGACGTCATCGCTTGCGGCGATGGCCAAGCTGTCCTCGACACCATCGCCCGAGAGCCGCCCGCATTGGTCCTCCTCGACGTGAATATGCCTGGCCTCGACGGCCTGGAGGTCATGGCGATCCTCAAGGCGGACGCAGACCTCGCCTCGATCCCCATCATCCTCGTGACGAGCGCCGAGGACGTCGAAACCCGGGAGCGAGGCATCGAGCTCGGCGCCGAGGACTACGTCACCAAGCCGTTCCGGGTCTTCGAGCTTCAACAGCGCATCCGTAACGTCCTGCGCGTCAGCGTCGCCGAGTCAGCGGCGGCGGCCGCCCGGGAAGACGCCCGCAATAAGGGCACCGTCGACCCGCTCACTCACGCGGGCACGGCCCAACAGCTGCGCATCACCCTCGACTACGAGTTCACCCGCGCTTCCCGGTACAAGAACCCGCTGACTTGCATCATCGTTCGCGTAGGGAACTACGTGGACATCGTCGAGCGCAGCGGCCGGGATAGCGGCGAAGGGGTCCTGGTCCAGACGGCGGCGGGGTTGCGCCAAGCGATTCGAGGCATCGATCACCTCTTTCGTTCTGACATCGACGAATTCACGATGCTCCTCCCCGAAACCGACGCCAAGGGAGCGCAAGTGGTCTTGGATCGCATCGTCGAGCAAGCGGCGGATCGGTCGCTCTTCGGCGCGGCGATTCAACCGCCGCCGTTGCTCGGCATCGGCCAGTCGGCCTTGCCCGACGACGTCGTCGAATCCGGCGGCGAGCTGGTCACCCTCGCGGTAGACCGCAGCAAGAAACCCACCTGACCGAACAGCGTCGGCTTCAATCACAATGTCCGCCCATCGACTCTACGATGGAGCGTACTTGTGAGGCTGACGGGTGGTCCGGGGCGCCGCGACAGAAGCGCTCGTAGGCCGTGAGGGCGCCGGCGCGGTCTCCGGCGCCGAGCAGGCAATCCCCCCGAAGGCGCACCGCGGCGTGGCCTCCCCCCGCGCGGACGGCCTGCCCTGCGAGGTCGGCGCAGCGCCGAGGGTCGCCGTCTCGGAGGGCTGCCCGAGCGTCCCGAGTGAGCTCGGCGGCGCTGGGTCCGGGTGGCGCGGGTGTCGGTGCGGGCGTCGGCGCAAAAAGCGGAGGAGGGGTCGGGGTCGGGGCAAAAACAGGAGGAGGGGTCGGGGTTGGCGTGGGCGACCGGGTTCCCTCACCGGAACGCGGGGACTCGATGCCAGTACCGGCGGCCGGGTGGGCGACGACCTCCGACGGGCGCGCCACGCCGCGCCGTCGCGCCGAAGACCGCCGTTCGGGCCCATCCGACGTGCCCGCGGCGCCGGTGGCCTCTCCCCCCTCGCGCTCCTCCGGCTGGTCGGGCACCTCGGGCACGTCGATGCCAGTCGGCGGCGTACCTGGCGGCCCCTCGATCGCAGGCGGGGCCGCATCGGCCCGGTCTTCGCCACCACCTCGGGCGCTGGCGTCCGCGCGGTGCCGCTCCTCACCGGCATCGACCTCCCCCTTGCCGAAGAGGCTCAGGGCACCGATGGCCAACCCGGCCGAGAGCGCCCCCGCGAGCAGGCCCACGACGATGAGCTTCGTGCGGCCACCGGTGGTCGGCAGGCGATAGGTCGTGTCGTCGAAGGAGTCGGAACCGGGCGGCGAGCTCTCGTCGGTGCCTCGGCCGACCGCATCCGACAGGGCGACGGTCGAGCCGGGCCCCGAAGCGGCCGCCGAAGCGCGCGCGCGACGCCCTTCCGCTCTCCTGGCCGAGCCTTTCTTGCGCGTCGCCGTAGCTCCGTCCGCGTCGGGAGACGGAGCGCCGGGCGGCTGGCTCGCGGGGGCCGCCGCCGTCTTGGCGAACGCTTTGCTCGAGGTGTCGCCCTTCCCCCCTCGACCTCTGCGAGAGGCCCCCTCGGCCTCGCCCGCTTCGACGTCCCCGGAGGTCACCTGAGGCAGCTGACTGAAGGTGCCGAGTTCCAGATCACCGCCGCCGGCCCCCGGGACGTCCCCGTCGGCACCCATGCTACCGAGGACCGCAGTCCCCATACCGGCCCGCGGTGCCTTCATCCCCGGTGGGCCGGCAGCGGCAGCGGAGAGATAGGCCTGCGCGAGATCTTGGGCCGTCGCGTAGCGCGCCTCTCGAGCCCGGGCCATGGCTCGGGCAACGACCGCTTCGACCGCGGGCAGAAGACCGGGGCAGACGGCCCCGAGGGGCGGGTGCTTCGCGTGAAGGATGGCGACGATCAGATCGGTCGGGTTGGCCGCGAGATACGGGGGCTTGCCCGCTAGGGCCTCGAAGAGGATCACCCCGAGGGCGTAGGTGTCGGTGCGTCCGTCGAGGTTGCGCTCAGCCGAAAGCAGCTCCGGGGCCATGTAGCGCGGCGTGCCGAGGATCTCCCCGGTCTTGGTGATCTTCTTGGCGGCGTCATCCAAGCGCGCGATGCCGAAGTCGAGGAGCTTCACCTGGAGGGCGCCCCCGTCCTGGGTGAGGAAGATGTTGTCGGGCT